>QIKU01000285.1 GCA_003232015.1 Gammaproteobacteria bacterium | reverse complement strand
CTTACTCTCATAACTTCTTTTAAGTTCGTGTCCTGCTGTGCGATGAAGTTATCATTTATTCATTTCCCGAATAAATGATATTCTTGATTGGGTCATTATAAAGGCTTGTTCGATGCTCTAGTATGTTTATCAAGTAAATTCAGTATTTACTTTTAATAAGCAACACAGGAGCAAGCTACTTTGCTGGCAAGAACAAATCATTACCAGAACAATGACTATCTGGTTGAAACTGATTGGTTGGAACAACATCTGAATGATACAGATTTACGAGTTTATGATTGTGGTGTAAATTTACAGCCAAATTTTGATTTAGAAAAAAGCAAGAAATTTCCCTTTGCTTATCTAAGCGGTCGCGCATTATTTGAACTGAGTCATATAGTGGGTTCCGGGTTTATCGATATTCCCGGTGAGTTGTCTGACGCTTCATCTAATTTTCCGCTGATGTTACCACCCGAGAAACAATTCATTGAAGTAATGAGTCGCTATGGTATTAGTGATAAGACCAGGGTTGTGCTTTATAGCTCCACTGAACCGAATTGGTCGGCACGTGTTTGGTGGATGTTGCGTGCTTATGGCTTTGATAACGCTGTAATTCTAAATGGTGGTTGGAATAAGTGGATGAAAGAAGGTCGTCCTGTTTCAGATCAGGCCTGCGAATATTCTCCTGGCACGTTTACTGCACATTATCGCCCAGGAACTTTTGTCGGAAAAGATTTGGTATTAGCATCTATTGATGATGATGGTGTGCGCATTATCAATGCACTTCCATCACAGTTACATAAAGGAGAAAGTGATATCGTTTTTGGGCGTAAAGGTCGAATTGTTGGTAGCGTGAATGTCTCTTTTGTTTCACTTCATGATCCTTTAACGGGATGTTATCTACCGTCAGATCGATTGCAGAAAAAATTTGATGAGGTAGGTGTGGGTTATGCCAGGCGCATTATTAATTATTGTGGTGGTGGTATTGCTTCGTCAAACAATGCTTTTGCCCTTACCTTGCTTGGGTATGACAACGTTACTGTGTATGACGGATCTATGCTCGAATGGGGAAATGATGCGTCTTTACCGATGGAAGCAGGTTGAGAAACTGCATGGTTGCGAATAGTGGTATGAATGATTTCTGGAATGATACTGGCGGCCGAATGTGGGTTAGTTATAAGGACATCATTGAGGTTGGTATGTCGCCTTTCGGTAGAAAAGCAATGAATGTGTTGGCGCTGACTGATGGTGAACGAGTATTAGATATAGGCTGTGGTTGTGGTGACACTACTTTTGAGATATCTAAACGGGTTGGCCCAAAAGGACATACGTTAGGGGTTGATATATCCAGGATGATTGTTGCGTCTGCAAAGGAAAGCTCTGCACTTAAAAAACGACACAATATTAATTTTAAATGCGTTGATGCACAAACGTATAATTTCGAGAAAAATGTTTTTGATGTGGTTTTTTCACGTTTTGGTGTCATGTTTTTTGATAACCCCATTGCAGCGTTCAAAAATATTCGTTACTCGTTGGTGGCTGGCGGACGCATGGCATTCGTTTGTTGGCAGCCAGTTAAAGCTATTGAATGGATTAGTCTTCCACTTGAAATTGTGGGTAGATATGTAAAGTTGCCGCCACCAGCACCAGAGCCAGAGGCACCGGGTGGGTTCTCGTTTGGTGATACGAATCGAGTGGTCAACATTCTGACCAAAGCAGGTTTTTCCGATATTGCGATTGAACCATTTAATACGGAAATGAATATTGGTAAAAATCTGGACGAAGCGCAGATCTTTTTGACACATATTGGACCAGCCGGGACGGTGTTAGACAACCCCGAAATTGATGCTAACACGCGAACGCGTTTTGCCGCAGATCTGCGGATTACTCTCAAATCATACCAGACAAACCAGGGCGTGAAATTAGGCGCTGCTACATGGCTTGTTACAGCACGTAACCCATGAATAGTTCTCCTCAAATAAAAACAAATCAAACCTAAAACTGTTATTTGGAGATAGACCATGAATCAAATGTCAAATCAGGCCCTTAAGTCGCCAAAGTTCTTTATAGGGCTGCCGGTATTTTTTATGCTGGTCATTCTCACGCTAGTGGCGATACCTACACTTACCGGACAACTTACCAGCATATTGTCTCCTTTGTCCGTAGACACGGATCCAGAAAGCATGCTGCTTTATGATAATCCAGTGCGTGTTACTCATCGTGAGCAAAAGAAAAAATTTACAATTTATGATCTCATGGTGGTGGGTGTTACTAACAATACTCATGCTAATGGCGTATTCAACAAGAAAACACTTAACAATATTTACGAACTTGTTAACTATGCAAAAGAGCTACAGTGGAATGATGAGAAAGGTAATATCGAAGGTGTAGTTGCTGTTGAAATTATTGCTCCATCAACCGTAGATAATATTGCACAGGGCGGCCCAGGTACTGTTACATTTAACTGGTTAATGCCAAAGGCACCAGTTAATGATATTCAGGCGCTTGAGGTTAGAGAAAAAGCAAATAGCCAACCCATACTCCGCGGAAGTCTAACATCAACGGATAATCAGTCATTAGCACTCTATATCCCGCTAACGTCAAAAGATATTAGTTACAAAATTTCTGGCCTGTTGAAGGAAAAATACGCGAGTTTTGATGGTGATGATTCCTTTTTTATAACTGGTATGGCGACTGCGCAAGATACTTTTGGTGTCGAAATGTTTGTGCAAATGGCTGTTACCACGCCATTGGCTATGATGTTAATTTTTGGCTTGCTCTGGTATTTTTTCAGAAATGTTACTTTGGTATATGCGCCGATGATTGTCGCTATGCTTTCAGTCATGATTGCCATGGGATTAATGATAATTTTCGGTAATCCAGTTCATGTTCTCACTTCTATGGTGCCAATTTTTATTATGCCCATCGCTGTACTAGATGGCATCCATATATTGTCAGAATTTTACGATCGTTATCCTCAGTATAAAGATAGAAAACAGACGATCCGGTCTGTGATGAGCGAACTATCAAAGCCGATGTTACTGACTACGATTACTACAGCGATTGGTTTTGCAGCACTGAATTTAATTCCGTTGCCGCCGCTACAAGTATTAGGTACGTTTGTTTGTGTCGGGGTTATAGTGGCCTGGGTACTGACTATAACGTTGATACCTGCCTACATCGCACTTATGCCAGAAAAAAAGTTTGCCAATTTTGGTAGTCAACAAACACATCTTTCTGGCAGTGGATCCTATCTTGCCCGTTTGTTACCAAAAGTGGGTTTCTTTGCCACGAGAAGCGCAATCCCTATCGTCCTAATGATGTTTGTTGTTAGTGTGATATTTTTCTTTGGTGCGATGAAGCTCGTTCCTAACGACAACCCGATGAAGTGGTTTGATACTGATCACGAAATCCGTCAGGCCGATAAGGTGCTTAATGAGAATTTTGCCGGTAGTTATATGGCTTATCTGTCACTGAGGGCAGATGAAGAACAGATATTCAAGGATCCTGAGGTGCTGAGGTACATTGATAGATTGCAAAGCCATGTTAACCAGAAAGGTGTGATTGGTAAAACCATTGCAATGACTGAGATTGTTAAGATCGTTCACCGTGAGTTATTTAGTGGAGATGAAAAATACTACCGTATTCCAGATAGCAAAGAAGCAGTAGCACAAACTTTATTAACTTTTCAAAACAGCCATCGGCCAGACGATCTTTGGCATTATGTAACTCCCGATTACCGGGAAGCTAATATTTGGTTTCAGCTCAAGAGTGGCGATAATCAAGACATGATAGTTGTCGAAAATCTGGTTAACGATTACTTTATAAACAACCCGCCACCAGTAAACTTTAAGCGTGAGTGGTTTGGAATGACTCATATTAATGTTATCTGGCAAGATCGTGTTACGGTCGGTGTAGTTAAGGCATTCAGTGTTTCTTTTATTATTATATTACTGACTTTGATAATACTATTTCGATCAATTATGTGGGGCATACTGGCTGTGATTCCACTTGGTTTTTCTGTTGTTGTTATCTATGGTGCGGCTGGGTTTATTACGGGAAATCTAGACACCCCACTGGCGATATTGTCTGCTATTAGCATCGGACTGTCAGTTGATTATGCCATTCATTTTGTGACTCGAAGTCGAGAGTTACGCAAAAAATATTACAGTTGGCATGAGACATTGCCCGCTGCATTTGGTGAGCCTGCAAGAGCTATTTCCCGAAATGTGATTGTTGTGGGGATTGGTTTCTTACCATTATTAATTACACCATTGGTACCTTACCAAATGGTTGGCATCCTGCTTTCCAGTATATTGGTGTTATCAGGTATTGCTACCCTGGTGATTTTGCCGGCTCTTATTCATCTATTTGAAAAGCAATTATTTCATGCATGACACATAGGAGCTTATGATGAAGTTATTAAATTATTTAACGGGAATGGTGCTCTTAATGTTGAGTATGTCTTGTTTCGCTATTGAAGGTGGCGATGTTATGCAGAAAGCATTACAGGCATTTTATTATCAGGGACATGATCAACGTGCCAAAGCACTTATGAAGATTACTGATAAGCAAGGTAGACAACGTATCCGAGAATTTATCTCGCTTAGGTTGAATATAGATGACGATGGTGGAAAGCAACGATATTATATTTATTTTAAGAAACCATCAGATGTAAAAAAAATGGTGTTTATGGCATGGAAAAACATTGGCCAAGAAGATGATCGATGGTTGTACCTTCCGGCTCTGGACTTAGTGAAGAGAATTTCAGCAAGTGATGATCGCACCAGCTTTGTTGGCTCAACATTCTTTTATGAAGATGTTTCAGGACGAGGCCTGAATGAAGACATTCATAAACTTATTGAGGAAACTGAACAATATTATATTGTTAGCAGCCGCCCAAAAGAACCGGACAGTGTGGAATTCACCCACTATAAAATGTGGGTGGATAAGAAAACATTTTTGCCAATGAATATTGATTATCATAAAAATGATTTTATTTACCGCCATTATAAAACGCTAGAGACAGAAAGTATTGATGGGTATGAAACTGTAATTAAGGCGAAGATGGAAGATAGAATGACAGGTGGTATGACTGTTATAAGCTATTCTGAAGTGGAATACTTTAAAAACATTCCTGTTGAGATATTTTCTGAACGATATTTACGTAAAGCGCCAAAGAAATATCTTAATTAATTTAATAGTTATAAATGCTGATTCATCGTAGTACAGGGAGTGCTGGAAAGACACTCCTGCACAATGTTTTGTTTATAGTACTATTCAATACCTTGATTTCTTCGCTTTCTATTGCGGATAGCGATAAAGATGCTGGACTATTTGATATTAACGGATTTTTAGAAACGCGTCTTGGTACGCGTGTCTTCGACGATCCAAATCAGAAAGATGTCAGTATTGGTGAGGTGCGATTACAACTGGAAGCCGAAAAATATGTAAATGATCTCACATTTAATCTGGTGGTGGATCTGGTTTTCGATCCTGTGCTGGATATTTATAGCATCGATATTGATAATGGTGAAGGCACGATAGATTTGAGACAGGCGAATGTGATTTTAAGCCCCCTGGAATTTATGGATATAAAACTGGGTCGTCAAATACTTACCTGGGGAACAGGCGATCTGCTCTTTATTAATGATCTTTTTGCCAAGGACTGGAATGCGTTTCTTATTGGACGTGATGTGGAATATCTCAAAGCACCAACAGATGCCATTAAAATATCCATGTTCCATGACATTATCAATGTTGATATTGTTTATACGCCTAGCTTTGGCCCGGACCGTTTTGTCGATGGTAAACGCATATCATTTTTTGACCGCGAAACCAATACCAGTAGAGGAAGAGATCAACCATTAATTGTCGATACACCGAATAACGCCTTTTCAGATGATGAAGTGTCGGTACGAATTTACCGCTCATTTGGTACTAATGAAGTAGCTTTGTATTATTACCATGGTTTCTGGAAAAGTCCATCAGGTAGGAATCCAGTATCGGGCAAGGGAGCATTTCCAGCGTTAGAGGTATGGGGAGCAAGTATCCGTGGGTCGGTTGCGGGTGGAATTGGTAATGCAGAAGTTGGCGTGTATCAAAGCGATGACACAGCGGCTGGTGATGCATTGAGTCGTAACAGTGAATACCGGTTTTTAATGGGTTATGAGCGAGAACTAGCAGTAGAGCTGACAGGTGCGGTGCAATATTATCTCGAGCACAAACGGGACTACGCAGAGTATGTAAATAGTTTGCCTGCGGATGCGATACTCGACGATAAAAATCGCCAGGTATTCACATTAAGTTTAACTAAGCTGTTGTTGCAACAAAACCTGAGCCTGTCTATTTTTAATTTTTACTCGCCTACAGATGAGGATGGATATACACGATTAATTACCTTCTATAAGGTCACTGATGCATTAAAAGTGGAAAGTGGTATAAATTATTTTTATGGTAAAGACCAGCATACTTTTTATGCGCAATTCGAGAAGGCTAGTAACATTTACGCTGCTGTGCGTTATGAGTTTTAAGCCAATACGAGCGTAATAGGTGGATTTACCAGTCGTATACCTTTGATTACATTTGCTATTCAAAATACGAATAAAAGTTATTCAATTTTTGGCTGTTATCAATTCCGCTTTATTGCACTAGACTTTTAAGAAATCAAATATCCTTCATATAAAACTAGTGGATAGATAAATGAATAATGCAGAAAATAATAAACAATATTGGGAACAGCGATATGGAAAAGGTGAAACGGGTTGGGACACCGGAAAGATTTCAACGCCAGTAAAAGCATACATTGACCAACTTATTAATCAGAACCTGAAAATACTTATACCCGGGTGTGGCAATGCATATGAAGCGCAGTATTTATTGGAACAAGGTTTCAGGAATGTATTTGTTATAGATGTGGTGGAAGTGGTTCTCGATAGCTTGATAGGGCGCTGCCCCGAGTTTCCGCCACAACATGCCATTCATGGTGATTTTTTTACGCATGAGGGGCAGTATGATCTTATTATTGAACAAACATTTTTCTCTTCGATTTCTCCGGAATTACGCCCAGCGTACGCAGAGAAGGTTAGTGATTTATTGGTGCCTGGCGGAAAACTATCAGGTGTATTATTTGACTTTGAATTAGAACAAGGTCCACCCTTTGGTGGCTCTATAAGCGAATACGAAAGTTACTTTAAAAAATGGTTTGATATTCGTACATTAGAGACGTGCTACAACTCTAGCGAAACATGGAAGGATATAGAGCTTTTCATC
>QIKU01000289.1 GCA_003232015.1 Gammaproteobacteria bacterium | reverse complement strand
TTTGGGCTCAGTGGCCGTGCCGGCGTTACCGGGCGCGACAAACACGGTTCTAACTTGTGGCGACTGTGCCGTTTTCCATGCTAATGCATGTTCGCGACCACCGCCGCCAATAATTAATACTTTCATTGCTTTGACCTGATTACTCTAAAACTTGATTTACAGACTTGTTATGATACAGCATATACTTCGATGTTTCATAAATCCTCGGTGTCAGGAGAAGGATAGTAACGGAGTACAATTTCATTTAAAGTAGGATTTCTTATGGTCAAAAAAATACTTAAAAACAGTGGCTTTATCTTACTGGCTTTGCTGGTGTTATTTGGCCTTGCGCGAATCATGGACAAAAGCCTCGGTGGCATTTATGACGGGTTGCGCGCACCATATTTACAATTACCCACCCCCCATTCAATAATTATTCGCTGGCAAACAAAAGATAGCAATATTGGTGTGGTGCGTATTGGCGAGGTAGCCGGTAAGCTCGACAGGCAAACCTTTGAATCAACGGCGGATGATGAGCATCGTATTCAGTTAACCGGTTTAAAGGCGAATACCAAATATTATTATAGCGTTGGCACCCCCGACTATACTTTGTATCAAGGGAGTGAATACTGGTTTAAGACCAGTCCCGATAATACGGCTGTTGCGCAGGCGACACGTTTTTGGGTGACCGGTGATCAGGGCGCAGCGGGCGATCTGCAAAGTGGGGTCAGGGATGCGATGTTGAACTGGACAACACAACAACCGCTAGCCAGTAAAACAGCCCCGGACTTCTGGCTGACACTCGGCGATAATGCGTATCGCTCGGGGAGCAATAAGCAATTTCAGGACAACTTTTTTGTACCATATGCGTCTATCTTAAGGCATACGCCAGTGTGGCCAGCTTACGGTAATCACGATGCTCGGCGTTGGGCCTTTTTTAATATTTTTGATTTTCCTACACAGGCTGAAGCCGGTGGAACAGCTTCTTCAACTGAAAAATATTACAGTTTTGATTACGCCAACCTGCATGTAGTGATGCTTGATTCTCACTCCAGTCGAATACAAAAAAACAGCAAGATGTTACGCTGGTTAAAAAAAGATTTAGCGCAAACAACGCAACAATGGCTAGTCGTTGCTTTTCACCACCCGCCTTATACAAAGGGTTCACATAATTCAGATAGCCTTACCGATAGTTTTGGTCGAATGCGTAATGTGCGTAAATATATATTACCGATTCTTGAAAACGCAGGTGTGGATGTGGTTCTGGCTGGGCATAGCCATATGTACGAGCGCTCCTGGTTTATGAATTGCCATTATGGTTTTTCAAAAACATTCAGCAAACAATATATTCAGGATCGTATACCTGAACGTAATATTGATTTAGCCGAAATAAAACAACAACAAAATAATCTTGTTTACAGGAAAGCAGCTACTGGTTTAAGTGCTTATTCAGGAACGGTTTATGTCACGCTGGGTTCATCTGCAAAATTAGATCACGGTGATTTAAACCACCCGGCACTACCGCGTTCATTACAGGTCGGTGGTTCAATGGTGTTTGATATTGTGGGTAATAAATTAACGGCGAATTTTATAAATGATTCAGGGCAGGTTGTTGATAAGTTCAGTATCGAAAAAGGGGTTGTGGATGCCCCTGCTGCACGGGAACAGTGTAGTTTGGGGTCAGAGTAAAAACTCTGCCTACTTCAAACACGTTTTTGAATATATTCTCGTGAGTTTTTACACTGACCCCAAACTACAAACTACAAACTACAAACTACAAACTACAAACTACAAACTACAAACTACAAACTACAAACTACAAACTACAAACTACAAACTACAAACTACTCAATACCATATTGTTGCCGATAAGCTTCAACACTGGCTAAGTGCTGTTTGAATTCCGGTTTATCTTTTATATATTCAATTAAGTCGCTCAGTTTGATAATGCTGAGTACAGGAATGTTATATTGTTGTTCAACTTCTTGAATGGCTGAAAGTTCAGCTTTGCCTTTTTCCTGTCGGTCCAGTGCGATTAAAACCCCGGCCGCTTGCGCGCCAGCATTGGAAATAATATCCATTGCTTCGCGGATTGCGGTACCGGCTGTAATGACGTCATCAATAATAAGGATCTTACCTTCGAGTGCGGCACCCACAATGTTGCCACCTTCACCGTGATCTTTGGCCTCTTTACGGTTAAAGCTGTAAGGGACATTCATATTGTGCTGGGTGGCCAATGATATGGCGCAACTGCTTGCCAGTGGAATGCCTTTGTATGCAGGGCCGAATAAGACATCAAATTGAATACCGCTATCTTTCAGCGCTTGCGCATAATACTGGCCTAATTTTGCAAGTGCTTCACCGGTGTTAAACAAGCCAGCATTAAAAAAATAGGGGCTAACGCGACCGGATTTCAGCGTGAATTCGCCAAAACGCAGTACCTCGCTTGAAAGTGCAAATTTGATAAATTCTTTTTGGTAGTCTTGCATAGTGGTCAGCCTGGTTAAATTAAGTTGTGATTCGTAGAAAAGCAAAAACGGGTGTATTATAACGAACTATTGTATTTAGTGGATCTAAATTCATACAATTAAGTAGGATTTTCAAAAGGGTAGAGAAAGACAATGAGAGTGATCAGTGCAAACTTAAATGGTATACGGGCGGCGGCAAAAAAAGGTTTTTTCGACTGGATGAAAAAACAAAACGCCGACGTCGTTTGTATTCAGGAAACCAAAGCACAAATCGATCAGCTGAATGATGAGGTTTTCAAACCTAAAGGCTATCACCGTTATTTTTTCGATGCAGAAAAAAAAGGCTACAGTGGTACAGCACTGTATTGTAAACAGGAACCCGATAAAGTGATTAAAGGTTTAGGTTGGGCACATGCCGATACCGAAGGGCGTTATATTCAGGCGGATTTTGGTAAGTTAAGTGTCGCATCTTTATATTTACCTTCGGGTTCGTCGAGCGAAGAACGCCATGCGAACAAGTTAAAATTTATGGATCTGTTTTTACAAGATCTGATTGCTAAAAAACGCAAACACCGTGACTATATTATTTGTGGTGATTTCAATACTGTGCATAAAGAAATTGACATTAAAAACTGGAAAAGTAATCAGAAAAATTCCGGTTGTACGCCAGAGGAGCATGCGTGGTGTGATAAGTTATTTGATGAAGTTGGTTATGTTGATGCCTTCCGCGTGGTTAACCAGCAAGCCGATCAATATACATGGTGGTCTAATCGCGGCAAAGCGCGCGCCAATAATGTCGGCTGGCGTATTGATTACCATGTTGTATCCAATAGCTTAAAAGATAAAGTAAAAAGTGCCAGCATTTATAAAGACAGCTGGTTTTCAGACCATGCGCCATTAACGATTGATTATGATCTTTAAAAGATAAACCATTGCCTTATGGCGAAAAATATTTTTAAGCATGTGCTACGCTGCGTAGCCAAAGTACTGGGTGGGCACAAGCTTCTCGCCGTAGTTAAGCATTTTTCTCATAAGCTCTTATAATATCTAAAGCGGCTTCCACTTTATCGTCTTCAACGGATATACCTGCAAAATTAGTAGGAGCGATTTCACCAATACCGCCTTGTAGGTAAAAGCCATTCACAAAGGCATTAATCTGGTGAGCTTCTAGTAGCCCCTTGATTATGTGGGCTTCCGTAATATCCTGTGCAGTATAAATTTTTATCATCGTGTCTTGTTTATATAATAAAAAATTAAGTGTTGCATAAGTAGCTGTAATATTTCTAATAAATTGATATTAAGCCTTGCATATCATTTTAATCAGTTCGGTGACACGCACGCTTATCTCTTTCAGTGCGGTGATATTATCGATAAGGTTTAATTCTTCCAGCCCCAGCCTCTTGAATGCAGGCAGGTCAAAGAGCTCTGGCCCCTCTATTTTTTCACCGCCGAGCAGGTGTGAATGTTTGAGGGCAACCTGAACTAAGTCACAATAATCGGCTTTGTCGACATTACGATCCCAGAGATAAGCTTGTCGAGCATTGTCAATTAGCTCATTATCAAACTGCCACTGTTGCAGTATCATTCCGCCGATATGGCTTTTAAGTTGTGAGAGAACTATTTCCAGGTTACTTGTTTTATGGGCTAATTCGGGATGGGCATCGACAGCAACGAGTATTGGGATAACACCTATATTGTGTAGCAAGCCAAATAAAAAGGCGCGCTCAGGTTGAAATTTGGGGATTTGTTTTGCAAGCTCGTAGCAAATAACGCCGGTACGAATACTGTCTTCATAAAATTGCGTCATTTTATGCACTACGAGCTCCGTATTGGGCATAAATAAATCTCTTAAGACAACTCCCATAACAATATTGCGAATGCCCTCAAGCCCAATGTGAGAAATTGCATTCTGTATAGAGTCGTTATGCTTGCCTCCACCATATAAGGCGCTATTGGCAACTTGAACAATTCTTGCGGCAATAATCGGATCCATCTGGATAACCTGAGCCAGTTTTTTAGTGCCAAGATCCTTATTGTTTAATTCTGAATTAATGTACAGCGCAATTTCAGGCAGGCTTGGCAGGGTGACAGCATTACTTTTAAACAACTGGGTAATTTCATGGATTAGTTTTACGTTAGTACCACCAGCAATAACGGTTTCGAGATTATCGTAATCCAGATTATCTTTGTCTCGGTTATGTCGTATACCGTACTTATCAATAATGTCTTTTTCGATTCGAAGGATTTCAGTGGGAAGAATACAGCGTGCATACAAGCCAGGGGCGTTATTGGTAAACACGGGGTGCTGCGCTCTTTCAGACTCGGCACTCATTGATTGATTCACACCACCACCTGTTTGTATATCAAATGCACCATGAACCAGATATAAGGTATTTTTTGATTCTTTTTCGGCAATAATACGGTCATTAATCTGGTAGCTTGCTACCCTGGCTTTTTCTGAAATATACACCAGTGCTGTATCATCAAGATCTTTGAAGTCATCAAATTTCAGTAAATATTTAATATCAATCATCGTGTATCCTAAACATGGGGATTAACAGCGTATTTCATTAGATGATTCTCAGCAAGGCAATGTTAAAATATAAATAAATTTACGCGAAAAAACCAGAAAAAGTTGATTTATGTTAGAGTTGCACCCTCTTTTAAGGTGAAAATAATGAATAAAACAAACACCTCCTTAGTGCACAGCAAGCCGCGTCATAGTTGGCACGAGGCTTTTTCTGTTTATTTAAAATCGCGCGTTGTTGTGATGTTTTTCCTGGGGTTTTCAGCTGGTTTACCTTTATTCCTTATTTTTTCAACCTTATCAATCTGGCTGCGAGAAGCAGGAGTGGATCGTTCTGCGGTAACTTATTTTAGTTGGGCAGCATTAGCATATTCTTTTAAATTTATCTGGGCACCCGTCATTGACAAATTTCCACTGCCTTTTTTGCATAACTTATTAGGACGGCGGCGTAGTTGGTTGTTAGTGGCACAGTTTGCGGTCATTCTTGCAATTATCTGGATGGCAATGATTGACCCAGCGCAAGGTTTGGGCGGTATGGCGGTAGCCGCTATTTTACTGGGCTTCTCATCGGCTAGTCAGGATATTGTTATTGATGCATATCGCATTGAAGCGATGAAAAAAGAATACCAGGCCGCAATGTCGGCGATGTATATAGCAGGTTATAGAATAGGTATGTTGCTATCAGGTGCAGGTGGGCTTTATCTTGCGTCCTATTTTGGCGCAGATAATGAGTACAACTATATTGCCTGGCAAACCACATATTTAAGCATGGCAAGTATCATGCTAGTTGGTGTTGTTACCACACTGCTAATTAAAGAGCCGGAAATAAATAAAAATTCGGAAACATATTTACATAGTCTATCTGATTACGTGAGATTTTTTATTATGTTTATTGTTATGGTTGGCGCTTTTATTTTAGGGTTTCAAATTTTTAATTTTGAATTATCGAATGGCTTTGTAAATGAAAGTTTGCGTTTAGTTATGTCTTTACTATTTTCATTAACAGGAATATATGTATTAATTATTTTTAATATTGTTAATCGGGAAATGGCCTATTCAACCTACGTTGAGCCGGTTGCTGATTTCTTTAAACGTTATGGAAAAGTTGCGATTTTATTGTTGTTGTTAGTTGGCTTATATCGAATTTCAGATATTGTGCTCGGCGTTATTGCTAACGTGTTCTACCATGATCTTGGTTTTAGTAAAAATGAAATCGCCACAACCACTAAGGTTTTTGGCATTGTTATGACCTTAATTGGAGGTTTTCTCGGTGGCCTAATGACCATGCGTTATGGTGTGATGCGAATTTTATTATTAGGTGCAATTTTATCGGCGCTGACAAATTTATTATTTATGCTGTTGGCACACAGTGGGCATGATATTGTTTTGCTTAGTGGTGTCATTGCAGTGGATAACCTGAGTGCCGGTTTAGCCAGTGCAGCGTTTATTGCCTATCTTTCCGGGTTAACCAATATTTCGTTTACCGCCGTGCAATATGCTATTTTAAGTTCACTTATGACATTATTGCCTAAATTGTTAGGTGGTTATTCAGGCAGTATGGTGAATGAAATGGGCTATTCGTCTTTCTTCTTAATGACGGCGCTTCTGGGGTTGCCGGTTATTTTATTGATTTATTATTTAATGCTTAAAAAACCAGATGCGTTCACATAATAATGAATGTTGAAAGTATATATATAGCTGCTTTTCTGGTTGGCCTTCTTGGTGGCGTGCATTGTGTTGGCATGTGCGGCGGTATCATGAGCGCACTTACTTTAGGTGTAGAACGAAAGGGGAAGGCCTCTTTTTCTGGTAATACCTTTGCTTTATTCCCATATTTATTAAGTTACAACCTTGCGCGCATTAGTAGTTATTCAATCGCAGGTATTATTTTTGGTGGGCTGGGTGCATGGCTGACTGATCTGGTTTTATTTAATCAGGCTCAACTGGTTTTAAAGGTTGTCGCCGGTGTGTTTCTTATTGTACTTGGCTTATACCTTGCAAATTGGTGGCGGGGCCTCAGTTATCTGGAACGTATGGGGGGCAACCTTTGGCGGCTTATCGAGCCTTATGCAAGAAAGTTTGTGCCGATACAAAACAAGAAACAGGCTTTTGCTGCCGGTTTACTCTGGGGGTGGTTACCTTGCGGGTTAGTTTACAGTGTTTTAATCTGGAGTTTGAGTAGTGGCAGTGCAGTAAACGGCGGGTTGCTTATGCTTAGCTTTGGTGTTGGTACATTGCCCAGCTTACTGGCAATGGGGCTTTTTGCAACAATGCTTAAACGTTTTATGCAGTTACAGCTCGTTAGGGTTTTTGCAGCATTGTTGGTTGTTAGCTTTGGTGTCTACCAGATAACAGTAGCAATGCTATAAGATTAAAAGTAAAAGCATGTATTTTATTTAGTGAACAAGCTATATTAACTATAATGCTATAAATTTTATGATGAAACAAATGTTGAAAATCTTCTTTTTCCTGGTAGCCAGTTTTTTCTTGCTATCGGTTAATGCTGCACCTGCAAAAAAATGTTTACTGGTGATGTCCTATCATAATGGATATGCCTGGAATGATGGGATTGAGTTGGAGGTTGAGCGAGTATTAATGGGGCATTGTGAACTTAAAAAATTCTTTATGGACACTAAAAGAAATTCATCTGTTGCCTATGCAAAGAATAAAGCGCAACAAGTTAGGCAGTTAATCGATCAGTTTAAGCCGGATATTGTGATTGCAACAGATGATAATGCTGCAAAGTATGTTGTTACGCAATATAAAAATGCCGAACTCCCATTTATTTTTTCTGGTATTAACTGGACGGCAGCGGCTTATGGTTTCCCGTATAAAAATGTAACAGGAATGGTTGAGGTTGGCCCTATTATTCCCTTATTGAAAATAATACGGAAAACAGTAAAAACAGTTGAAACTGGGGTGTATATATCAGCGGATGTGATTACTGAGCGAAAAGATTATGTGCGTTATCAGAAAGTATATCTGGACAAGGGTGTCAGGCTAACGGCAAAATTTGTAAAAAATATGCGTGACTGGGAGGCAGCATATATTGAAGCACAAAAGGCAGACTTTATTATTGTCAATAATTATGCGGGGATTAATGACTGGGACAAAGAACGTGCGATAAGAATTGTAAATGAAAATAGTAATAAGTTTACGGTGAGTTATTATAAATTTATGATGCCATATGTTATGTTTTCCATTACTAAAAGTGCGAAGGAACAGGGCCGTTGGGCGGCAGAAGTTGCTATTGAAGTTTTGTCCGGCACCCCCGTCAGTGATATTCCGGTAATAGTTAATAGAGAATGGGCTATGTTTGCCAATGTTAAATTATTGCAAAAGGCAAATATTCATCTGGATTCAAACACTAGAAGAAGAACGTCGATTAAATGGAATGGAAATATTGATTCCAGGTAATGGCTATGAAAATAAGTTTAAGTACTGAACGTTTAATTATTGTATGGGGAATACTTTTTAGTATCTTTATTTCTGTTATAACATTCAAGTCGGAAGTTGAAAAAGATACTATTTATTTTAAGTCATCGGCAGAATATGTTTTTAATAAAATAGAGTTGGTTGTTGAAAATATTAACCGGATTAACAGTGAATTTAACTCGCTTTTTCATTTGTTAGATGAGGTGCATGAGGAAGATTTTCGTCTTTTAGCCGGTTCATTACTTCGGCAGAATAAATTTATTGAACTTATTTCTTTCGCAGAAAAAATTCAAACCAGAAATAAACTGAAATATGAACAGACAATGCAGGACAAAGGCTATACCGGGTATTCTATTTCCAATATGCATGGTGATCTATTCAGGAAATCAAACGAGCCCGAATTTTTATTTCCGATAAAATACATTGAACCATTCAATGTGAAAAATGCTCACTGGTTTGGTCATGACTTGTTAACATTTTCGGTTGCCCAAAATGTGATTGGTACGGAGAGAGAAGACTTTAAATCACTGGCATTCACCCCAGCTATAAACGAGGATGGCAGGCTCTTTGCAATCCAGACCTTATATAATGGTTATGATGACCTGGCCAGCGCCGGCTTACAGGATGCTTTTGGTATCCTTCTGTATAAAATAAATTTTCGAAAAATAATAGCCGACTCTGAGTTTGTGGATACGCTACGAAT
>QIKU01000012.1 GCA_003232015.1 Gammaproteobacteria bacterium | reverse complement strand
TTTAGAATTTTTTATATCAACGACATTAGATTCTATCGTTACACCATGTTGTTCTGCCTTCGACTTTAAATCATCGGGGGAAGCCTGAATAATTTCGGGGTAAGCAGATAACTGCAAATTAAGCAGTTGCTTGCCTAACATTATAATCACTGCATCAAAACGCCGAACGCCATCACTACTGAATTCAAATTGATATTCACGGTAAAAAACCATCGTTCCCCGTGGATTCCGTTTTAAGCGTACTTTTTTAATTTCGACGGTTTGATCTAAAAATGTAACACCAGCATCCTTACAGGCATTTTTGCCGTGCATTACTGCTAGCTCTTTGGCTCGGATTGTATCAATCCAGTAAAAGATAACCACTATCAGGGTAAATATAATAATAAATTCCGGCACACTCATAAATAGATTATACGCTGTTATTCCAATAAGCTAAATGCTGCCAGGGAAAAATTACAGTACAATAAGCCAATGAAACAAGTGGATGTGATTATTATTGGTGCAGGCGCAGCGGGCTTGATGTGTGCCATAGAAGCGGGTAAGCGAGGGAGAAGTGTATTAATACTCGACCATGCCAACAAAGCCGGCAAGAAAATTCTTATGTCCGGCGGTGGCCGCTGTAATTTCACCAATTACAGCGTTAATGCAGACAACTATATTTCAAGTAACCCGCATTTTTGTAAATCGGCCATTAGCCGCTACAACCAGTGGAACTTTATTGAACTTGTAGAGCAATATCGTATTGCCTATCACGAACGTGAGCACGGCCAACTCTTCTGTAATAACAGTTCAAACGATATCCTATCAATGTTACTGGATGAAGCCGAAAAATACGGCGTAAAAATCCGTTTAAATTCGCCAATTAAACAGATTACTAAAAAAGCAGACAACCATTACATAGTCGAATCATCTAGCCACCAATGCCACTGTCAATCACTGGTTATTGCCAGTGGTGGGCTTTCAATCCCAAAAATGGGCGCCACACCTTTCGGCTATAAAATAGCAGAACAATTTAAGTTGAAAATAGTTCCAACCTCGGCAGGGCTTGTTCCTTTTACTTTACAGCAGCACGATAAAGCACGCCTGGAGAAGCTTTCTGGCATTGCGGTTAATAGCACGGTGACATGCAACAACACCCAATTTAAAGAAAACATTCTGTTTACCCATCGAGGGCTCAGTGGCCCGGCAATACTGCAAATTTCATCTTACTGGCAACAGGGTAATGAAATAGTCATTAACCTTTTACCTGAAATATCGCTGAAGAATTTTTTAGACTCGGCAACAGCCGAACACCCTCAACAAATATTAAAAACTGTGCTGACACAATTATTACCCAAAAGGCTAATCACCACTTTTTTTGAGAGCAAGATTCTTGAAACAAAACTGAGTTCGCTTGCCAAAGATCAACTTGCATCTGTTATTAACCAGTTACAAACCTGGACTATAAAACCCAATGGTACTGAGGGCTACAGAACAGCCGAGGTAACCAGGGGCGGTGTCGACTGTAACGCACTCTCTTCTAAGACCATGCAGGTTGACAGCCATGCTGGGTTATATTTTATTGGTGAAGTGGTCGATGTTACCGGTTGGCTTGGTGGGTATAATTTTCAGTGGGCGTGGTCATCGGGCTGGTGTGCTGGCCAATATGTTTAAATCTATACTAAGGTGTTTACAATGACAACAAAAGAACTATTAACTTTAATAAAAACACAACCCAAGAGTATTAACTTTGATGATATCATCGCGGTAATTAACAATGAATATACTTATTCACCTACGCGCTTTAGTAATGGGTGTGGAGATGCCATTGTTATTAATGAATCGGGCAGCAATGAAGGCTCGTGCAAAATATTCTCTTTTGCCAAACTCCAGCAGTTAAGCAAACAACAAACGCTGGATTGTTTTGGTAAATATTATCGTGAAGATGTGCTAAAAAATCCAGACGGCCATGACCATGCTAATATCAGAACATTAATGATATATAGCTTAGATAATATTAAATTTGATAATCCTGCTTTAGTTCCTAAATAATTAGCCCAAAACAAGAGCTATTTATAGAGACTCAATATTTTTAAGCAACTTCAACCAGTCAATTGGCTTACCGATATAACCCGTTGCTCTGATACCTGGATAGTTTGATTTTATTTCCGCTTTACTTAAACCCGACACAATCAAAATAGGAATCGCCTTACCCTGTTTTAAAGCACGTATTTCCCGGCAAGCAGTAAAGCCATCAACGTTAGGCATTAAACCATCCAGTAAGACACAATCGGGTTGATTGCTTTTAAATGCGGCAACCGCTTCTTTACCGTCATTCACAGTAATAACCGTGTAGTTTTCTTTTTCGAGAACCGTTTTTAATGATAAGCGCATAAAATTATCGTCATCCGCAATCAATATTTTTTTTATCATTGGCATTAAATATTCAGGAAAACTGGTAAACAACTTCTACTTCATTACCTTTGCCCTTATATTCCACATAGTAACAAAGCTCTTTTACCAGGTTAATTCCTCTTCCTGATAACTTACTATTTACATCCAGATTTTGAATGCCATCACCAATAGCAAACCCATTTCCTGAGTCTTTCATTCTTATTTTCAGATACTCATCATTATCAAATGTAAATTTTTCTAGTGATATCTCAATTTTTTCATCTGTTAATTTATCCAGGCGCTGTTCTCTTTGTTCCAGATATTCAGTAAACCCATCTGGGTCAGCCTTCATTTTTGAGTCCAGTTCTAAAACACCATGATCAAGAGCATTATTAAAAAGTTCAGAAAATATTAAAAAAAGATTTTGTCGATGGGCATGAATGTCTTCCAATTCCTGTATTTGGCTCAACAAAACAGGAACCGGGTCAATTTTTTTAAGACTTGCAGAATGCACATTGAATTCCCACTGCCATTCCAGACTAACATTCTTATCTGTTGAAGCCGGAAAATGAATGATACTATTTTCATCATGGTTATCATGGTCAATAGCTTTAATTGAATATTCCTTCTCATCTGCAATTAATTTACTCGTACAGGGGATAACAACCATGCTAATATCATCATCCTGAACATGGCCGTCCGTAAAATTAATTAGATCTTTTTCAACATTGATAAGAATCTCATCGGTCGATGAATTTAGCAAATGCTGTTCAAAACGCTCTTCACCATACATCTTTTTATTTGTATCGCAGGCTTCAATAACACCATCCGTATACATCACCAGCGCATCCCCTTCTTTCAAATCAACATGCAGTAGTTTCTCGTCATCTATCTCATCGAGAATACCCAATGCAAGGTGAGTTGCCGGAAAACGATTTAATATTTCGTGCTGTGAATTTAAGTGTAAAATACTCGGTATACCGCCATTCCATACTTTAGCTGACTGCACATTTGCAGCTATACTAATAGCACCCACAGCAAGAAACTTATCGCCTGGTAATAAATACTCCAGCTTTCGATTTAATTCTTTTAGAATTTTACTTAATGAAAAACCTTTTTTTGTCATTGCCCGAAAAACTTCGGCTGTTGGTAAGGCGCCAATCGCTGCAACTAAACCATGACCAGTAAAATCTCCCAGGATAATATATAACTCCCCAGATGGGCTACGCGCACTCATTAAGATATCGCCGCTAAAGGTAACCGCCGGGCGTAGCATAACATGGAGTTTATCCAGTTCAACATTGTCCGCCATAACAACATCGCTAAAAAGCTGCTCGGCAACCTCTTCATCGTGTAAAATCTGCGCATGGTGCTTCGTTACTTCACGATGCAGGTCGCGCACTCTTTCCAATGCATCCACTTTGGCTTTAAGTAAAATATGGCTAAAGGGTTTGGTAAGGAAGTCGTCACCACCCGCAGCGACACATTTCGCAAGCTCATCTTCGTCAGTAATGGCCGTTAAGAATATAACAGGAACAAACTGGTCTCCACAGAGTGATTTAATCTGCATTGTTGCTTCATAACCATCCATTTCAGGCATCATCACATCCATAAAGATAATGTCTGGCGACTCTTGCGTAAATTTTTCTATCGCTTCGAGACCGTTAACAGCTGATATAATCTCGTAACCCTGTTTTGATAAATGCGCCTGTAGAATTAATCGGTTTGTTGGCTCGTCATCAACAATAAGTGCCTTGCCTTTAAAAACAACTTCACTAACAGGTAAATTTTTTGCAGCGTTACTCATACGAATAGCCTCAATTTAAATTTAGCATGCTACTCAATACTAAAAACCTTGTGGAAATTCGCAATCGTTAAGACCCGGTTAATTTCATCATTGGGATTTTCAATAACCACTTTCCCCTCTGCATGTTTTTTTAATAGCAATAGCATACCCAGCGCAGAGCTATCAAGATATTCAGTTTTACTTAGATTAACTCGATAGCTCATATTGCTATCATGATCTTTATATGCATTCCTGAAATCTTTATGCACAGAAAAATCAAATCGCCCGTCTACTGAAATCGTTACTATTTTGTCACTTTCTGATGTTGTTACACTCATTTCTATCTCCTTTGTTGAAGTCTGTTTTGCTTTGAGCACAAGAAACAACCCACTCACCAGTCGCGTTATTTCAAAAAACCACCGCTAGTCGATAGTTAATGACTGGAAGGTTCTCAGAAACAATGAGCCCTGCAGTTGCCAATAGCGCATAAAATAAGGGACTTGCAATAAAATTCCAGCTCTTAAACAAAACTTTGCTACCTGTTAACTTAGAATTAATACTCAAGCTTTAACGGCTGCAAGCAGGTAAACTTTAATCGTTTTGTTTCCCAAGAGAACACGTAAATCGCCATAAGGCGCTGTTTTTAAAGATTATTTAAAATATGGGGATGGGTTATATATTTTTATTTAAGGATGATTCGATATAATGAGTTAAAGCTTCACGGGCACTATCAAACGTTGAATATGGCCCCTGATCCAGGCCTGTACGTACCGAAAAGAACCATTGCTTGTTATTTTGATAAAAACGTTCAGAACGTGAGGGAATAAGCCCTTGTTCACCAAAACGGGGAATTTGCAAAACCGCACTCATAAATTATGCGACTTGCCAAGCAGGGATAACGTTGCAGGCTGGGCAGGAATTGATTTGTCACTGTTTGACTGCTGCGGTGTACTCTTTTTAGTGGGTAATGAAAAAACCACAATGCTGGTTACTAACCAAAGGCTTAAAATCAATACTATTTTGCACTTCAGTACACGCACAACAACTACCTCGACAACTCACTACAAAGAGAAGGCGATCATACTTGTCTGTTGCTATTTTGTCTTGTAGGACAAGGATTAAATTTACGTAGGGATTTACCTACACTGCTTTCGTCGGTTATCCTGTTTAGTACTATCTTGTGGCTATTCATCGCTGCTTATAATCTAAATTAAGCCGAAGTCGGGAACATAAATTTGAGTATGAGATAGCACAGGAATACAGAAAGATCTTTTAATGCTCACCCTTAGTCCGCATTAATCCTGCCAGCCGGTTACCTTGCTTTTGCGGGCCACCACGTGGAAATATTTTATGCAGATAACTGCTGTTACCACGTTCAGCACCCCACGCTTGTTTAAAATATTTTATCATTTTGCGCACTTCACATTGCACGCGGTGTTGTTCGTAATAATTGCGTAGAAATTTAACAACATCCCAGTGTTCATCGGTTAATTTAAGCCCTTCCACCTCGGCCTGAGCACGAACAAAACCATCACTCCATTCATCCATATCAACAATATACCCTTCACTACAGGTTCTCACTTCTTTGTCATCAACGATAACGGTTCGAATTTGCATATTTGGATACATAAAATGGCGCTCTCTACTTTAAATTCAGCGTGTTTTTAATGGCTATCAGCTAGAACACCGGTTTGCGGCATATCAGCTAAACCGGTTTCACGCGCATGTTCTTCGAAACCTTTGTTACGCCAGAAGAATGCGCCAGGCATGGTAGTTGGGATCACTAACACATAAAAAAGCGCACGACCCAGTAGGGCACTAGTGAATATCGACAAGCTTAATGCAATACCTATCAGCATTCCTGGTGTGCCTGACAAGCCATAAACACTGATCAGCGCAACGGCAATAATATTGATAACGAGTAAAACATTACGCAAAAGATAAGACTTGCCATAGGTTGTGGTTTGTTCGTAGTGGGATACCACACCTTCACTGTGACTGCGCTTCATATCACGCGCGTGAAATAATAAACCTGTCGCTTCAATAACTAAACCAGTTAAAATTAACGATAAAGTAAATTCAAGCGTTGCTGACGATAATGTTAAACCATGCACTGTACTAACAACAATAGCAATAAGTAAACCACCTAATGATAAAGCACTGCCAATAAAACTACTTCCGGTTTGCCAGTGGTTCCAATAAGGCCGCGCCGGAATACGATATAACTTGTACATATAATAGAAGCCACCGACACCACCAATAACCGCAGCAAGCGCAGATGCATCGGCAAGAAATTGAGTAACGCCATTGCTAAAATATGCAAATAAAGCATAACCTGCGATACCGGCAAAAAATAAAGAAATACCGGCAATTTCACGACTCACTGGAGACATACGCCAGTTATAAAAACCTCGATAAAAACGATGCGGACGGCCAAGGTGTAAATTTAATTTCGCCATACCAAAACTTAACAGTACTAATAATACCGCCATCACGGGGATATAAGTCGTGGATATATTCGCTGTAAAATCACTAAAACCTGTATTGTTACCAAAGTATTGTGCAAACAGAACCATGAAGAAAGCACCAATAACAGTTTGCGCACTTAAGGTAAAAGCAATATGTGCATTTTCGTGCGAGGTTAATAATTTTTTAAGGTTCCAGAATTTTTTATCGGACTTGCGTTGCTCGTCTACCATCGGCTCATATTCGCCGGTTTCATCATTACGATGATATTTTAACGCCGTTGAATCGGTACGGTACATGTCACGAGGCAATGTTTTTGTTTGCTGGAATCGAATATTTGGATTTGTAATATCCGCTGTTGGGAAACCCGGTATGGATGTTTTTAATTGATCACGGTTTTCAGGTGTGGTTTCAATAACACCAAAATCCAGTGCCCCCGCTAAACAGGCCGAAGAGCATGCCGGCTTCAAACCAACTTCTAAACGATCCACACACATATTACACTTGTGCACATGGCCTTTTTCGGTGTCCATTTGCGGTGCATTGTAAGGACAAACCCAGGTACAGTAGCCACAACCAAAACAAATATCTGGATCTTGAAGAACTGCACCATATTCAGCAAATTTAGTATAGGCACGCGTTGGGCAACCTTTTAAACATACCGGGTTATCACAATGGTTACAGGCCATCGAAATATTTAAACGGGTATAACTGGGGTAAGTACCACCTTCAACATAGCCAACTGCACGATAAGCCA
>QIKU01000145.1 GCA_003232015.1 Gammaproteobacteria bacterium | reverse complement strand
ACTTAATTTAGACTTACTTTATCGGTAAACCGCAAAAAAACCTTAATCTTTACTCAATTAGGGTATAATGCGCGGCTTTTACCTCGTACACAACACGATTTCACGTAATACAAATTCAATACACACACTCGGAGCCGCTTGTGGATTCACTGCAGAACTTAAGAAATATCGCCATTATTGCCCACGTTGATCATGGCAAAACGACCCTGGTAGACAAGCTGTTAGAGCAGACTCATACGATTGAAACACGCGGCCAAGCACAAGAACGCATTATGGACTCGAATGAACTCGAGAAAGAGCGCGGCATTACTATTTTGTCAAAAAATACCGCTGTGGAATGGAATGGCCACCGGATTAATATTGTGGACACCCCCGGCCACGCCGATTTCGGTGGTGAAGTGGAACGTGTTTTATCGATGGTTGACTCGGTATTATTATTGGTTGATGCGGTTGAAGGCCCAATGCCTCAAACCCGCTTTGTCACCCAAAAAGCACTGGCGCGCGGCCTGTGCCCGATTGTTGTAGTGAATAAAATTGACCGTGATGGTGCGCGCCCGCACTGGGCACTTGACCAGACTTTTGAACTCTTTGACCGCCTGGGTGCAACCGATGAGCAACTCGACTTCCCTGTTATTTATGCTTCAGGTTTAGCGGGTTATTCCGGGCTAGAAGAAACCGTACGCGAAGGCGATATGACAGCGTTATTTGAAACCATTGTGTCACACGTAAAAGCACCGGATGTGGATCCAGACGGCCCATTGCAATTACAGGTAAGCTCGCTCGATTACAACACCTATACCGGTGTTATCGGTATTGCCCGTATTGCACGTGGTAAAGTTAAAACCAATACAGCCATCACACTTATTAATACTGAAGGCGAAACACGTAACGCGCGCATTCAGCAAGTGCTGCGCTTAATGGGTGTGCAGCGCACCGAAATTCCTGAAGCTTCGGCGGGTGATATTATTGCCTTTACCGGTATTGAAGGCCTGAATATTTCGGATACACTTTGTGACCCCAACAATGTTGAAGCCTTGCCGCCACTGTCAATTGATGAACCCACCGTTAGCATGACCTTTCAGGTAAACAAGTCACCGTTTGCCGGTAAAGAAGGCAAGTTTGTTACTTCACGACAGATTAAAGAACGCCTTGATCGCGAGTTGATAGCCAACGTTGCGCTGCGTGTTGACCAACTTGAAGATCCAGATAAATTCCGCGTGTCTGGTCGTGGCGAATTACACTTATCGATTTTAATTGAAACCATGCGCCGTGAAGGTTTTGAAATGGGTGTATCGCGCCCGGAAGTTATTTTTAAAGAAGTCGATGGCAAGCGCCTGGAACCTTATGAGCAACTCACCGTGGATGTACAGGAAGAACACCAGGGTTCAATAATGGAAAAATTAGGTGAACGCGGTGGCGAACTCACCAACATGATGCCCGATGGACAGGGTCGTGTTCGTGTTGACTACACTATTCCTGCGCGTGGTTTAATTGGTTTTAGAACCGAATTTTTAACCGCCACTCAGGGTAGCGGTTTAATTTACAGCGTGTTCGATAAATACGATGAAGCCAAACCCGGCACGATTGGCCAGCGATTAAACGGTGTCCTGGTTTCAAATGCACAGGGCAAAGCGCTGGCTTACTCTTTATTTAACTTACAGGAACGTGGCCGTTTATTTATGAAGCACGCCGAAGAAGTTTATGAAGGTATGATTATCGGCATTCATTCACGCGATAACGATTTAGTGGTTAACCCGACCAAGGCAAAACAACTGAATAATATTCGTGCTGCCGGTACCGATGAAAATCTGATTTTATCGCCACCTATTCGTATGAGCCTGGAACAGGCTCTGGAATTTATTGACGATGATGAACTCGTTGAAGTAACACCGGAGTCTATTCGTATTCGTAAAAAAATGTTACATGAAAACGAACGTAAGCGCGCTTCTCGACCACCTAAATAAACCTTCGCTTCGTATAAGAAAGCAGGCTGCCAAACAGGCGCTGCTGTTTCGTTTTTACGCCAGTTATCTTCAACCGGATAGCTCTGTTTTTTGTTATTTTAATAAATCACCTGTCTGACCAAACAGCATACTCGTTGCCATTGGGATCGGCAAAGTGAAAGCGTCGCCCACCTGGAAATTCAAATATCGACTTTATGATCTGCCCACCCGCTGCCTCTATTTTTTGTCGGGTTTTTTCAAGCTCTAAACTATATATTACAACTAAAACACTACCTGATTTTGTGCTTACCATCTGCTCTGATTTAAAAAACCCACCGTTTAACCCAGCATTAAAGAAAGCAACATAGTCAGCGCCATAATCAACAAATTCCCAGCCAAATGCTTCGCTGAAGAATTTTTTTGTTATTGTTATATTTTTTGAAGGAAACTCAAGGTAATTTATTTTTTCATGCTCTGGCATATTATTTATCCTTGAAAAATTTACCGAATATTGAGCATAGCATAAACAATAAAAAAGGCCTTGCATAAAATGTAAGGCCTTCAATAGTAGCATGTGAAAAATAACTATTTAATACGCTTAATAGTAATTTTTGCCGCAGGATTACGCCAGTCAAATTGTGCTTTATCTAAATCAGCAATACCCTGAATGCCGGGATGAATATGAACAAAACCTTCACCTGACTCAGGATTAGTGCCTTCTCCCGAACAAACAAAACCAGGGCCAGGGATTGAAACACAAAGCTCATCATTTATTTCACTACCGGCATCATATGCAGGAGAATAAACAGTAACAGTACGTTTAGCTTTACCAACGTGCAAACCATTTACCGCAAAGAAGGCATCGTTAGAAGGTACCAACATGGAAGCAACACTAATATGAGAATTATGCTTATTCATACGTACTTTTAAGGTAACCGACTGCCCCGGTGGTAATGGCGCCGTAGCCTGCACAACATCCAGAACTTTCCCTGAACCTAACAAACTGTCTTTCAATGGATTTGAATTGCCACTCTCTGCTAAAACTTCAAGCTCTGCACTTGCGGCTTTACCTAATTTAAATAACTTTACCCCATGCCGGTGTGATGCAACTATAACGGGGGTAAAGAATTCACCGTGAGATATATTAGTAATGGTAACTTCATACATTTTACCCGCTGCTGAATACCCCGAAGCCATAGCATTGAATGAAGCCAGTGATGCTCCCAGCATAATCACTGCGCCTATTGTTGTTATAAAAGATTTCATCTGTGTCACTCCTTGTTGAAATATATTTAGATTAATTAAACAGCTAAACAACATGCTGAATATTTATAATCGCAACAAGTATTAACAACAAGGTCACGCAAAGATAACAATTTTATAACATATTATTATTTCATTACGGAACAACACAATTTATGCTGCATAAATCCGCATAGGAAAAGAAAAGATGGTACCTTTATTAACAATGCTTTCTACTTTTATTTTTGACCCATGCAGCTCAAGAATGCGTTTAGTAATAGCCAAGCCTAACCCCGAACTTTGACTGACTAATTTATTAATACTCACAATATTACTACTATCAATATGTGGCTGCTGTACAGAGGTGCGACTTTTATCAACACGATAAAAGCGGTCAAAGATATGTTCAAGTTCATTTTCAGGAATACCACGGCCGGTATCCGCCACCTTTACCAGCACCTGCTCACCTTCGGCAGTGAAGCCCAGTGATATCTGGCCACCATTCGGTGTATGTCTTAATGCATTTTCAATCAGGTTCTCAAGTACCCGCTGTATCATTCCAATGTCGGCATGCACCCAAATGCTGGTATCCTGACAACGAACACTGAGTTCGATATTGTTTTCTTTTGCACGTAACTGAAATTTCTGCCCGATATCTTGCATCAATTCACCTAATGAAAAAGGTTCGGCGTAAATAATTGATTCACATGAATCCAATTTTGCCAGCTCAAATAGTTCATCCACCAGCGTACTTAAACGTTTGCTTTGTGCCAGGGCTATTTCCAGATAGTGTTTCTGTTCCTGCTTGCTAGCAGATTCTTTAATAGATAATGTTTCAATATAACTTTGCAATGTTGCAAGCGGTGTGCGCAAGTCATGTGATACATTAGCAATTAACTCTCGGCGCTGATTGTCATTATGCTTAAGCTTTAATATTTGCGCATCCAGCCTGTCTGCCATCTGGTTAAACTGAATACCGAGTTGCTCAACCTCATCACCCTGCAAGTTTTTTACCGGATAGCGTGTTAATTGTTTTTCGTTGCTTTCTGTATCCCGCTCTGAATCAATAATGCCCGAATAATTACGAATAATATCGGTCAAACGCTTTAAACGCCGCGTTAATAATGCAAAAATACCCAGCCCCACTATTAAAACAAAGGCAAACATTAACCCTAAACTGATAACGCTATTACTTAAAATATAACTATTTTTGATCTGCTCAAATACCGTGTCATGATCTTCACCAGCAAGTACAATATATAAATAACCCTCCAATTGACCTTGCTCAGGAATACGCGCTACAGAAAATACTTTTTGGCGCAAGGAGTCACGGGGATCATCACCCATTAATGGATAAACCGGTTTCCCACCAAGGAATTTTTTAATTGGTATAAGATTTATTTTTTTACGTTTTATTTTGTCAGCAGACGCATGGTAATTTAAAATTTCACCATTGCTATCCAGTAAATAAATTTCGATGCTTGGGTTAATAACCATTAGCATATACAATAAATGTTTAAGGGCTTTTTCATTTACTCCTTGTTTTGTGAGCAATCGTTCCTCTGCCACCATATTTTTTGCTAAGGTGCGATTCAATTTTTGATTTGCTTCCTGCTGATACATTTCGCTACTATAACGCAGCGCAAAAAAACCAATACCAGCTAGAATAAGAACAATAACAAGAAGGGTAACAACAAGTTTACTGTAGAGTGTTTTAAACATTTAGAGTGACAATATAAATTTAGCTAACAATCGAAATACCTTTTGTATCAGGGAGCTGTTCGGTAAATTTATAGCCAACTCCCCATACCGTTAAAATATATTTCGGGTTTGCTGCATCTTTTTCTATTTTGGCTCGCAGGCGGTTAATATGCGAGTTGACCGTATGTTCATAGCCTTCATGCCCATAACCCCAAACCTTATCAAGCAGCTGACCACGGCTAAAAACCAGCCCCGGCTGACGAATAAAAAACACCAGTAAATCAAATTCTGTTGCGGTGAGCTCAACCTTGTTACCATCTAAATAAACCTGGCGCTTTTCTATGTTAACTTGCAGAGCGCCGCGGACTATTATTTCCTCGGGTAACTGTTCTAACTCCGGTTCAGACTGATTTTCGATATAAACCGCATTACGCCTGATTACTGCTTTTACTCGTGCAACCAGCTCACGGATACTAAAGGGCTTGGTCAGGTAATCGTCTGCCCCCATTTCCAGCCCTAAGACACGATCGATCTCCGATGTTTTTGCCGTAAGCATAATAATTGGTGTGTATTTTTTCTTGCTTCGTAATTCACGGCAAACTTCAATACCATTCATCTTTGGCATCATAATATCCAGAAGAATCAGATCATAGTCATTATTACAAGCCCGTTGATAGCCGGCCTGCCCATCGTAACTTTTGTCGACACGCATATTTAAATCTTCAAGATGCACCGCAACAATATGTGCAAGGTCGCGGTTATCTTCAATAATTAATATTCGGCTCTTTTTTTCTGGCATTTATCTTCTCTGATATTTATCGTCTCTGGCACCTATTTTCTCTGGTATTTATCTCTTTTGCTTTTGCTTATACCCTGTTCTTAAAATAGCATCTGTTTATCACAAAAAAATCACAATTCAAGCTAATTAAAAGACAGTCAAAATCAAAGTTTATTCTTAAAACGGCTACGTCGCTCTTTTAAATCGCCATTATTCAGTAAGTTAGCCAAAAATTCAGAAAAAGCCATTGCTACTCCCTGCTGCTGTTTTTCTCTGTTGAGTCGTTCCACTTCATCCAGAACCGGGCTCACAATTTTCATTACCCGGGCACTGCGTAACCACTGGAGTTCACGAGCGATATTCTGCTCACAATTTGCAAGCGCATAGAATAACCGCAAGGTTTTCTGTGGGTTTGCGGCTAGTTCACCAAAGTCATCTATATGTGGTGGGAATTTAGGTGCAATCAGGCGTATTATTTTTGTTAGTGTATCCGGCTCAAATGTAATTTCATCCAGCAACACAATGCTAAAATCCAGTAGCGGTAATAATTTTTCTTTTGAACGATAAGTATAGTCAACCATTTGTTGCCAATAGTCGCCTGGCTTTAACACAAACGCACTGGTTAACCAGACCATTCGCATTCGTGGATTAAGTGTTTGCTTGCTGAGTAGAATACTCTCAATAATCGGCAGTAATTTTTTAGCATCGGCATAGCGCAAAGCAATGGCGAGTAATATATTCAGTGTTTTTTTCTTATACCCTGACCAGCCCGATAATATTGGCAAAATAATATCACCAACTAATTGCTGACCTTGTTTTGTTTTTAGTTGCTCGGACAATCCAGGTAAAAAACGTACACCTTTGTCCATTTGCGCCAGCCAGAATTGTTGCAGGGTTTGCGTAACCAGATTGCGATCATATTCAATAAGTTTATTTACCCAGGTATTTCTAAAATCACAGCTATTGGCATAATTAAAACATAAGGCGGCACTAAGTGCTTCCGAGCTGACTTTAGAAAATGCTTCTTCTAATGTTGCTGTTCTTTTTATAAGTAAATCTATACTTACCAGAACAACATAACCCAACTCCAGGCGTTTATCCTCTGCCATTTTTTTACCAATATCGGCTGCTGTCGGGAAACGCTCAGTTTCAATAATACCAGCCAGACCTTGCATAATGGCCTTAACGAGTATCTCGCCTGCAATAAAATGAACACGTTGCTCTGGAGAAAAAGTGTTGTCAATTTCAAGGAATAGACCAAGGTAGGCTTTAGCAAAGGGCTCAAGTAATGCCGGCGCTTTCGCTTGACTTAACGCTTTATGTTGACTTGCTAAACGTTGGTCATTTTCTTCACGTGCTATCGCGTGAAGTTTTTTTTCATTTTCAAATTGTAGTTGGGAAGGTTCTGTTTTTATCACAATAACTATTGACCACTTCGCCCAATTAAAAAACAGGCATACTATTCAAACTCCAGTTCCTGATAAACTTGTTGTGCATTGCGCCCCTTCAGAGCATTAAAATTTTTCAAATACTGAAAGGGTGCCTGATCCAGCTTACCAATATCTTCAATACTACCACCCACTTGCATAAATTCTGCAACACTTTTCCGCAAAAAAGAGAGGTAGTCATAAGTATCTTTTTTTGCCGTTGCCAACGAAGTTGGGTGGCCATGCCCAGGAACAACGAACTTAGGCTTTAAAGCAGCAACTGCTTCAAAAGCCGACAACCATGTTTTTGATTTAGACGAATCATGAATACTTAACATCCGTTCGGTATAAACAATGTCACCGGTAAAAACTACGTTTTGCCCTGGTAACCACACAAAACTGTCACCGGGCGTATGAGCCTGACCAGCATAGACTAACTTAAAACTTGTTCCACCTAAATCTAAATTGTATGTCTGGTCAAACGTTTTATCCGCATACCGTGCCTGT
>QIKU01000088.1 GCA_003232015.1 Gammaproteobacteria bacterium | reverse complement strand
GCCGGATATTATTATGATATTCCCTCGTCTAGTCCATACCTTTGAACTAGATATTGGGGAACGGAGCATTAATGACACGGATGTCTTTCATTAATGCGTTGTTTTGTAAACCCTAAGTGCGAGATAAACACCATGTTACGATTAAATTCCCGATATAAGAAAATGGATACGGCAGAGCGTAGCCGTTACCGAAAAGAGCTTAAATTCCGTTTAATTGCGCTAAGCTGTATTTATTTAGGTTTTTCAGCCTGGTGGGTTTTGATGAGCCCGTTTGCTGTCTAAAGGCTATTTTTACGTTGTTCGGGGACCTATATATCTTCAATGGGGTTGTCTAGCCCCGGTCTTACTATTGTTTAATCAATTAGCAGAGCGTTGGGATAAAATATCCGGCTGAATCTGCCTTTCTCCTCAAGTTGTAATGCTGTTTTTTACTGCTGTGCCGGTTGCATTTATATTTATACTTCTTTTTTTAACAACATAATGATGTACTGTCTTCGATAGTTGGAGCTGGGGTTATATTTGTCAAATATTTTCGGACAGGCCGCGTTATTTTATTTATACTATTCTTGCTCAATTTTTAAGTATGTTTTCATCTGGATAATGCATGCTAAATATAATACATGGCCTACCTGAAAAATATCAGCGTTAGTGCTATCAAGGTCAACAACATACTGTAAAGCACGCGCTTTATTTATAAACTGGGTGTACCTGTGTTAATGGTCGGTGGAGAATAGCATGCAAAAAGTAGAGTACATGATTTCGATAGTTGTCCCTGTTTATAACGAAAAGGAAGTCCTGGGTGATTTTCATGAACGTATTACCCGGATGCTTGATAAGCTGTCGCTGGATGCGGAAATAATTTATGTCAATGATGGAAGCGAGGATAATACGCTTTCTATCCTGACTAAAATTCGTGAGCAGGATGCGCGTGTCGCCATCATTGATCTGAGTCGTAACTTCGGTAAGGAAATAGCCATGACCGCAGGCCTGCACAAGGCTGAAGGTGATGCTGTTGTTGTTATCGATGCTGATTTGCAGGATCCGCCTGAGTTAATCCCCCGGCTGATTGAGGAATGGCAAAACGGTTATGATGTCATTTATGCAAAACGCTCCAGGCGTGAGGGTGAGTCAGCGTTTAAAAAATTGACGGCGCATCTTTTTTATCGCCTGATGGGTGCGATTGGGCAGATTAAAATACCGGAAGACACGGGTGACTATCGGCTGCTTAGCCGACGTGCAGTTGACGCACTTAATACATTACAGGAACATCACCGCTTTATGAAAGGTTTGTTCACATGGATTGGCTATCGACAGAAAGCGATCCTGTATGAACGTGACCCCCGGCATGCCGGTGAAAGTAAGTGGAACTACTGGCATCTATGGAATTTTGCTATCGAAGGCATTACCTCTTATTCCAGTGCGCCATTGAAGCTGGCCAGTTATCTGGGGCTGCTGACAGCATTGGGCGCGTTCAGTTATGGTATTTTCATTGTTATTCGCACTTTGCTCTATGGTGAACCGGTGCAAGGTTATCCGTCAATGATTGTTGTTATTCTTTTTCTCGGCGGTGTGCAGTTGATGTCTATCGGTGTGTTGGGTGAATATGTGGGGCGAATTTTTACCGAGACAAAACGGCGACCCCTTTATTTTATTAATAACTTCAGTCAGCGCAGAGCCAGTCAGACTCAAACCAGGCTGGTTCAAACAGAAGAACAAAAGAAAGACAAAATTGGTTGTGTTTAATAAAGGTAACACGAAGCAATTTTTTCTATTTGCGACAATTGGTGCTGTCGGAACAGCTGGACATTTCCTAACCCTTATTTTATTAGTGGAGCTTACCGGCTTGTCGGCTGTTTGGGCAACCACGGCAGGCTTTATTGTTGGGGCATTGATCAACTATGTTTTAAATTATCATCTCACCTTTCGAAGCGATAAGGCACACAGTGAAACTATGTTGAAATTTTTTATTGTGGCCACAGTCGGTGCCGCTATAAATATGATGATAATATTTTGGGGGGTGGATATCCTCGAATTATTTTATCTTTTTGCACAGGTCATCGCATCGTCTGTTGTATTATTATGGACGTTTACGGCAAATAAGTTGTGGACTTTTGCTGAGCAAACTAAACAGAAAATAATATAAGAAGAATAATAAAGAGAATATGAATGCAAGCTAAAATTTACTCTCAGCTTGATAATCCGGCTTCCAGATTGCATCTACTCGCTGTAATCGGTTGTGTTGTATTGGGGTTTTTACTGCGTTTTTACGGGTTTTGGGCAGGGGAGAGCTTTTATATATTTGCGATAAATGATGAGGTGTCGGCTTTTCGTGTTGCCATGCAGTTTCTTGCCGGAGAAGAAAAGGCACTTTATCTTGGACAACCTAATTTCTCTGAAGGCCATGCTCCTGGGCCTGCCTGGACATTATTCTGGCTTGGATTGCTGAAGCTGGGGGGTGGGGTGGTTAATAATGCGTTGTTTTATGTCGCGCTTCTTAATAGCCTGGTTGTATTTTTGATTTACGTGTTTGCTCGTCAGCTACTAACGCCAGGTTATGCCTTGCTTAGCTGTTTTTTATTTGCTATTTCATCCTGGCCGGTTTATTACTCGTTAGGTTTATGGAATCCTGTCCCACTGGCATTTTTGAGTGTGCTGCTGTTTATTTCACTCTGGCGAGTAACCCAGGTAGACAACAGCCATGCTATTTTCTGGGTATGTTTGCTTAGTGCAATATTGCCGCAGTTTCATATGATTGGCGTTTTTTATTATCCGGCAATATTACTGGTTCTATATCTTAGCCCTTGCCGATTAAGCCGAGGCTGGTTCGTGGCCGGTATTTTTGCAGGCCTGGCGGTTTATGTTCCCTACTTGATTGGTGACATGCAGCATAACTGGGAGAATCTTCGCCAGATTTTAAGCGGTGACAGGGACTTCTCCTTCAGTGCTCTTAAAGTGATTTCAGGGCCTGCAACGGTATTGTCAAACCATCCTGGTCATCGCTTTGGTCATGGGCTGGAGGGACTATTTGAATTTGGTGACCAATGGTTTGGTTCAAGAGTCATTCTTATTGGTATTAATATTGTTTCCATGGTGCTGGCCTTGGCGATAGTATTACGATTTTCAATCTATTTCTTTAGCTTGTTTAAATCGCACTGGAAGAGTCCAGCTTTGATGTTCAGAGAATATCCTGCTGTTTCGTTTGTTGGTATTTTATTGTTTTTACCCTTACTGCTTTTCGTTTTTACCGGGCAGAATTACAGTACACGTTATGCCATTTTGATATTCCCCTTATTGTTTGTATTGCCTGCATTTTATATTGAACTTGCAGGGGAAAGTAAACTTAAAAAACTATATATTAGTAGCCTCCCTTTTATGTCGCTCTTTAGTATTTATCTTTTGTTTGCTTTTTTTACTCATATGTCACAGCGGATAGAAGGTGACACATATTTCATTAGTAGTTTTAAAAAAATGGAAACGGTAAGGACAAAAATAAAACAACATGCTGGTAATGATGTTGGGGTTGTATTGGTTATTGATAACTATATTACCCAGGCACCTGAGCACTTAAGAATTTCTGCTATTGCGACGGCGAATTACCTCGATGTTTATGAGCGTTATATTGAACGCAGCAAAACGGGTAAGCAAAAGAAATATATTCTTCGATATGAGAAGGACAGTGTAATGGACACGTCTGCTGTAGCCTATCGAGATAATGGTATCGTGATCTATTTACCTTAATCAGAGGTTCCTTAAGGCTGTATTCTTGTTTTTAGTGCCTGATACACCCGTTGATGTCCGAATTCATTCCAGTGAACATCACCATTAATATAATATTGTCGGATAGTTTTCTCGGGACTGCTTGCTGGCATAAAGGTGCTAAACAGGTTTATAAACTCGACTTTATTGGTTCTGCTCCAGTTATGCCAAAAGAGGATCTGCTTTGAGTCAATGTCATTATTGTAGATTTGGTCAGGCCAGGGATAAACTGCAATGGTGAGTGGTATTTGTTGTTTATCAAGCAGTTCTTTAAGTTGTAGCATGTGTTTTGCACCTGTATTAAGGCCTTTTTCACCAAATTCATTGTATAGAGCTTTGTCCATTGTCCACAGGGCGCGGCGTTGTTTTAGCCCTTTATCCCATGAGCGTATTTTGGTTTTCAGGAAGGCCGAAAGGTTTCGTAGTCGACCCAGAAAGTAAGTATATTGGGTAAAAAATTCCTTTGTATTCATGGGGGGGCTGATATTTTTTTGCTTTGGAACAGGTTTTGATTCTGCTGCACCTAAATTGGCTGCGCTTCCCTGACTAATAACATTTTCGTTTTTATCAAAGCGGTAGCCCAGAGCTTCGTCTTCTGCGTCGGACAAATCAATCAACACAACCATGGCATCAAATTTAAGACCAACGGTTTCAATAAGATATTTAATTTTTCGGTAGTAGATAATAGGGGAATAAGAGGTGGCGGCGGCATTTAAGATGTCAATATTATGCTGCTTGAAATTATTCTTTAATAAGCCTGCGAATGTTTTATCAAAAGGTATGCCTACGCCTTCAGTAAATGAATCACCAATAATAAGAATTCGTTTCTGTTTTGAAATTAAGGGAACGGTTCGGCTGCTGCTATCTTTAAAGCCAAGGGAATTGGTATCCACTCGATAGTCATGTTTGCCCCATTCTGCAATATAGTTACTAATATTCTTTTCTAAGCCATGATGGTAAACCGGATCGGCTCTACGGTAGTGGGCCTCTCGTACTTTTGATGTGACATAAGAAGGTTCAAAAACTCCCACTATTTTTAGTGCAGCTGCTAAACTAAAGTCAATAATAAGAAATCCGAAGATAACGATAAAGACAATGGTTTTTTTAGGATTGGCTTCAAACCAGTTTGCTTTATTTGCTATTGTCGGGTTTATGGGTTGTTTAGTCATTATTATTTAATCATCAATAAAAAGTATAAAGATAGTATACCTGTATGTCGGCAGAAATTGAAAACAAGATAGTGAACCGGGTGGCAAAAGCCATTAACGGCAATATACCCACAGAACTGGCGGCTCAATGTCAGTTGTTCTGGCAGAGTTTTGTTGAAAATAGTGCTCAGGCCAGCCTGGCAGATAAGCCGATAGATAATGGGGCAGCTAATTGGAGTGAGCCATTTGTTGAGTCGTTAACAAAGGTTTGGGCTTGTAGCGAAGTGGTGGCCCGCTGGTGTATCCGTTATCCACAATGGCTGCTGAATTTGGGCAAATCAAATCTTGCTGAAAACAGGTTGTCGCAAGCTGATTTTCAGGCTTTATGGGCGCAGCAGGAAATAGCTCAGGATAATGACGCTGCTTTATACACAGCATTAAGGGAATTTCGCAACCAGCAAATGCTGCGTATTATCTGGCGCGATATTGCTGGCTGGAGTGATTTACAAAACACCACTCAGGAATTAACGGCTTTAGCGGAAGTGTGTATTAATGCGGCACGTAATTTTTATGCGCAAGTCGATTCTGAATTTAGTCGCGAGTTTGGTCAGCCTTTTAATCAAAACAAAGAACCACAAGAACTGATTGTTATTGCCATGGGCAAACTGGGTGCGCGGGAATTAAATGTTTCGTCAGATATTGATTTGATTTTTGCCTACCAAAGTGAAGGTGAAACAGCCGGTGGGGTGAAGCGCATCAGTAATGCCGACTATTTTGTGCGGCTGGGTAAAAAAGTAATCGCAGCATTGAATAATACAACCCAGGATGGTTTTGTATTCAGGGTGGATATGCGCCTGCGTCCCTTCGGTGAGGGGGGTGTATTGGTCAGCAGCTTTAATGCGTTAGAAAATTACTACCAGATCCATGGCCGTGAATGGGAACGTTACGCGATGATTAAAGCCCGGGTAGTTACAGGTAGTGAAGCTGCCGCAACAGAATTAATGCAAATGTTGCGTCCCTTTGTTTATCGGCGTTATATGGATTATGGCGCTTATGAATCGATGCGCGATCTAAAGAAAATGATAGTACAACAGGTTAAGCGTAAGGGTATGCAGCAGAACGTTAAACTGGGTGCGGGTGGGATCCGTGAGGTGGAGTTTATTGGCCAGGTGTTTCAGCTTATTCGTGGTGGCCGGGATGTGCGTTATCAACAACGTGACTTGCTCACAGTGCTTGACCTTATTAAACAGCAACAACGTTTGCCTGACTATGTTGTTAATGAGTTAACACAGGCTTATATCTTTTTACGTCATACTGAACACCGTTTACAGGAACGGCTGGATCAACAGACGCACCAGCTCCCCGATACTGAAATTGAACAACAGCGGCTGGCGTATGGGATGGGCTATAAAAACTGGCAGGATTTTTCCATACAACTCGATGCACACCGTGAAAAAGTACACAGTCACTTTGAACAGGTTTTTGATGCGCCACAGGCTGAAGCCGCCTCGGCTGATACCAATACAGAACTGATCTGGTCGCAGCAATTAGCGGAAGAACAGGCAGTCGAAGTTTTGCAGGAACTGGGCTACGATAAACCGCAGCAAGCATTAAAAGTACTCAACGATTTGCGTGACAGTAAGGCTTTTCATACCCGTACAACGCAGGGGCAAAAAAGGCTTAATCAGTTAATGCCGATGATCATTGCTGCTGTTGGCCAGGTTGAATCAGCCGAACTCACATTGCAACGTGTCACTGTAATAATCGAACAGATTGCCCGACGCAGTGTATATATGTCGTTATTAATTGAGAATCCTCTAGCGTTATCACAGTTAATCAAATTATGCAGTCAAAGTATCTGGGTCACAGGTTATATCAGCGCACATCCTTTGTTGCTGGATGAACTGCTTGATCCACGCAGCCTGTATATTCCAGCAACCAGACAAGCCTTGCAGCAGGAATGTTTTAATAAAATTGCAGAAACAGATCCGGATGACGAGGAACGCATTGCAGATGTTATTCGTCATTTCAAACAGTCAAATGTACTGCGTGTTGCCGCAGCCGATCTGGCCAATGCGGTTACCTTAATGCGTATTAGCGATTATTTAAGCTGGATAGCTGAAGTGATTCTGGATGCAACATTAGAGCAGGCCTGGCACACGATGGTACAACGGCATGGCCGGCCTGCATGTGATTCACTGATATCGAGCTCTGAAAATATAGCCTGTGACAAAGGCTTTGCCATTATTGGTTATGGGAAGCTCGGCGGTTATGAGCTGGGTTATGGTTCAGATCTGGATATGGTGTTTTTACATGGCGCACAAAACGATCAGGCCATGACAGACATTAGTGCTGCAAGTACGGCATCGCCACGTGCCGTTGTTAATTCGGTTTTCTTTGCAAGATTGGGACAACGTCTTATTCATTTGCTTGGCATGCGCACAGCAGCCGGTACATTGTATGAAGTGGATATGCGGTTACGCCCCAATGGTGCCTCGGGGATGCTGGTCAGTGGTATTCATGCCTATGAAAAATATCAAAAAACCAAAGCATGGGTCTGGGAGCATCAGGCTTTAGTACGTGCACGGGCCATTACCGGTGACCCGATTATTATGCAGCGCTTTAATGAAATAAGAAAAAGTGTTTTAAGCCAGCCTCGTGATATTGATACATTGAAAACAGAAGTGATTAACATGCGTGAAAAAATGCGCCAGTCACTCTCTCGTGGAACAACAGAAACATTTGAT
>QIKU01000117.1 GCA_003232015.1 Gammaproteobacteria bacterium | reverse complement strand
ATATTTTTAACGCCGATGGGCGGTTACACAGCCGCCTTTTTCACGTACGGTATTTTTTTAGAGACACCCTCATCTCGTTGGCGATGTGCTCCGAAAGCCTCATACAATAAGTTAAAAGCCCCCTACTCCCACTCTATCGTAGCCGGAGGTTTACTGGATATATCATAAGCCACCCGCGAAATACCGCTCACTTCATTAATAATACGGCTCGACACTGTTTCTAAAAACTCATACGGCAAATGTGCCCAGCGTGCAGTCATAAAATCAATGGTTTCAACCGCACGTAATGAAACAACGTATTGATAACGCCGTCCGTCACCAGTTACACCTACTGATTTAACCGGTAAGAACACGGTAAAGGCCTGGCTAACTTTTTGATACAGGTCATGCGCGTGTAGTTCTTCTATAAAAATATTGTCGGCAAGACGTAAAATATCCGCATATTCTTTTTTCACTTCGCCCAGAATACGTACGCCTAAACCGGGGCCGGGGAAAGGATGACGGTACACCATGTCATAAGGCAAACCCAGCTCCACACCAAGTTTACGCACTTCATCTTTAAACAATTCACGTAACGGCTCACAAAGTTTTAACTTCATATAGTCGGGTAAACCACCAACATTATGGTGCGACTTAATTAAATGTGCCTTACCAGTTTTTGCTCCAGCCGATTCGATCACGTCCGGGTAAATTGTGCCTTGCGCTAACCATTTTGCATTCGCTAACTTATTCGATTCTTCCTCAAAAATATCAACAAACAAATTACCAATAATTTTACGTTTTTTCTCTGGATCATTTTCGCCTTTTAAGGCATCTAAAAAACGTTGCTCGGCATCAACACGGATTACTTTTACACCCATGTGTTCAGCAAAGGTCGCCATTACCTGATCACCTTCGTTTAAACGTAACAAGCCGTTGTCGACAAACACACACGTTAGATTTTTACCTATAGCTTTGTGTAATAAGGCGGCCACCACGGAGGAGTCAACCCCACCAGATAAACCTAAAATCACTTCGTCTTTCCCAACCAGTTTGCGTACGGTTTCAATGCTATCGTTTACAATGTTGTCGGCTGTCCACAAATTAGCACAGCCACAAATATCATGAACAAAACGGTTAATAATGCGTTCCCCCTGATGGGTGTGGGTGACTTCAGGATGGAATTGCAGACCATAAAAACGCCGCGACTCGTCGGTCATCCCTGCTATTGGTGCACTATCCGTCGAGGCCATTAAAACAAAACCATCCGGCAGCTCAGCGACCTTATCGCCGTGACTCATCCAGACATCCAGCAGGCCATAACCTTCTTTGGTTTGGTGGTCTTCAATGTCTTTTAGTAATTCGGTATGGCCGCGCGCGCGCACTTGCGCATAGCCGTATTCGTGTGTATCAGCGGACTCAACTCGCCCGCCTAATTGTGCTGCCATGGTTTGCATGCCATAGCAAATACCTAAAACAGGAATACCCATTTGAAAAACACAGTCGGGGGCGCGTGGCGATTCACCTTCTGTGACAGTTTCGGGGCCACCAGAAAGAATAATTCCCTTTGGATTAAAATCGGCGATTGCCGATTCTTCAATATCATAAGGGTAAATTTCGCTGTATACACCGGCTTCACGTACGCGACGCGCAATTAACTGGGTGTATTGAGAACCGAAATCGAGAATAAGTATACGATCCGCATGGATATTAGCCGCCGTCACAATGGTTTCCCTGAATTAAAGAAAAGATTAAACGCGATAGTTCGGCGCTTCTTTGGTAATCGACACATCATGCACATGACTTTCGGCCATACCCGCATTGGTCACCCTGACAAATTGCGGCTTAGTACGCATTTCGTCAATCGAGGCACAACCGGTATACCCCATGCTCGCACGCACACCGCCTGTTAGCTGGTTAATAACCGGCGAGAGTGGCCCTTTATAAGGCACACGGCCTTCAATGCCTTCCGGCACTAGTTTTTCGGCTTCGCTGCCTTCCTGGAAGTAACGGTCACTGGAACCGGATTGCTCGGTCATCGCACCTAATGAACCCATGCCACGGTAGGATTTATACGAACGGCCTTGATACAGCTCAACTTCACCCGGCGCTTCTTCAGTACCGGCAAACATACTGCCGAGCATCACCGAGTGTGCACCGGCAACCAGTGCTTTACAAATATCACCAGAATAGCGAATACCACCATCGGCAATTAAGGGGATACCTTTCGACTTAAGCACTTCAGCAACATTAGCAATAGCTGATATTTGCGGCACACCCACACCAGACACGATACGGGTTGTGCAGATTGAGCCGGGGCCAATGCCCACTTTAACCGCATCGGCACCGGCTTTGGCCAGTGCAATGGCAGCGTCTGCCGTGGCAATATTGCCACCAATAACCTGTACATCCGGGAAGTTCTTTTTAACCCATTGGACCCGATCAAGCACCCCTTGAGAATGGCCGTGCGCGGTGTCAACAACAATGATATCCACACCCGCTTTTACCAGTCCTTCAACCCGTTCATCGGTGCCTGCACCCACGCCCACAGCCGCGCCCACACGCAACTGCGCCTGATCATCTTTACAGGCATTGGGGTTTTCGGTGGCTTTTTGAATATCTTTGACCGTGATCAGGCCACGTAATTTAAAATCATCATTCACCACCAGCACTTTTTCGATGCGGTGTTCGTGTAATAAGCGTTTAACTTCGTCCTTGCTGGCTCCCTCTTTCACCGTCACCAGGCGGTCTTTGCGCGTCATGATATTAGACACCGGATCATCAAAGCGTGTTTCAAAACGCATATCTCGGCTAGTCACAATGCCCACTAAATCTTCACCGTCCACAACGGGCACACCAGAAATATTCTTTTTCTGGGTTAAAGATAAGACTTCTCTAATACTAGTGGTCGGTGAAACCGTGAAAGGGTCTTTAATTACTCCGCTTTCAAACTTCTTCACCTTGCGAATTTCTTTGGCCTGCTCAACGGCCGTCATGTTCTTATGCACAATCCCTATACCGCCCTCCTGAGCAATGGCAATGGCCAAACGAGCTTCGGTTACGGTGTCCATTGCCGCAGCCATTAACGGTATATTCAGTGTAATAGACTGGGTAAGTTGGGTTGTTAGAGAAACGTCACGCGGTAGTACAGTCGAGTGAGCGGGTAATAATAAAACATCATCAAAAGTAAGAGCATCTTCAGCTATTCGCAGCATAATTGGGATTCCAAGGCTGGGTAAAACCGTGAATTATAAAGAATTTTCACTATTTAGCCAATATGGAGACTCAATATAAAGGGTAAATTAGCAAAATAATCTCAAAAGATTAGCCAATCAACTATTGCCATTCAGTATATAACCACGCATAATCTAACCAAGTCCGGGCTTACCACCCCCCCGAATTTATAATGTTTCAATACTTAAAAATATTTTAATCTATTGAAAACGCATAAAAAAATAGTAAAACAACTATAAAATTTTGACGACTTTGGAGGAATAAATGAGAAAGTTAATGATAACCCTGGTGGCGGCTATTGCCCTAACACTGACAGCTTGTGCAGCAGGCCCTAAACACAGTGCAAACGATGCAAAAGGTGCTATTGCAGCAGCAGAGCATGAAACAAAGCGCGCTGCAAAAAAATTATATGAATGGCGTGATACCAAAAAAATCATCAAAAAAGCAAAAAAAGCACTTAAAGCCGGTGACTATGACAAAGCGGTTAAACTCGCAGGTAAAGCAAAATTACAAAGCACACTGGCTTTAAAACAGGCAGCACAACAGGCAAATGCCGGCCCACATTTCTAAACAAACTTGTACCAAGTAAAAAAAGCCGAGTGGTAACTCGGCTTTTTTTTGTCTAAATTTTCTGTCTAACACGATATACTATAACCATGAATTCTAAACCACTGCGCGATATATATAACGTCACACGTTTAAACCGTGAAGTACGCACAATTCTTGAGACGGGTTTTCCACTTATCTGGCTTGAAGGTGAATTATCCAATCTTGCCTGCCCCGCCTCCGGGCACTGGTACTTCTCTTTAAAAGATGATCATGCACAAGTGCGTTGCGCAATGTTTAGAACACGCAACCGACTGCTCCGATTTGTACCACGCAATGGCATGCAGGTAATAGCACGCGCCAAAGTCGGGCTTTATGAGCCACGCGGCGAATTCCAGCTAGTCATTGAACACCTTGAAGAAGCTGGCGAAGGTGCTCTACGACAACAATTTGAACAGCTTAAAAATAAACTCAATGCGCAGGGATTGTTTGCTGCTGAAACCAAAAAAACCTTACCGGTCGTCCCTAAAAAAATTGGCGTTATCACCTCTCCGACGGGCGCAGCCATACATGATGTACTCACCACACTTAAACGCCGTTTTGCCTCACTCGAAATTATTATTTACCCGGTCAGTGTGCAGGGTAAAACAGCGGCAGCGGATATTGCCAAAACCATCCAGCTCGCTGAAAAAAGAAAGGAATGCGATGTATTGTTGTTAACACGTGGCGGTGGCTCATTAGAGGACTTATGGTCTTTTAACGAAGAAGTGGTGGCGCAAGCCATTTTTAATTGTACGATCCCGCTAATATCGGCTATTGGCCATGACATTGATTTTACCATTGCCGACTTTGTAGCCGATGTAAGAGCCGCCACCCCCACGGCAGCAGCCGAACTTGTTAGTCCAGACACAAAACATTGGTCACAGCAATTCAGTACCTTGCAAAAAAGGTTAGTGCATCTTATAAAAAATACTCTAAACCAGAAACAAGCTCGCATTGAATTACTTGCAAAAAATATCATTCACCCCCAATATTATATTGAAGAAACCAGCCAACGAGTGGACGAGCTGTTATCTCGGTTGCAAAACAAAATAAAAACACAGATAACGACCGAGACATTGCAATTAAATAGCTTGAGCACACGTTGCCATGCGCAGAACCCAACATTTAAAATTCAGATGCACGAACGGAAAGTCAGCCAGTTCTTTCAAAAACTCAAAGCAGCACAAACACATCAACTTGATATATTAAAACAACGCTTTATTCGCCAGACATCAACACTCGAAGCAGTTAGCCCTCTAGCAACACTTAACCGTGGTTATGCTTATGTTAATCATGTTAGCTCCAATGTTATAATTAAAGATATTAAACAGATAGAAAGTGGAGATGAAATTGTAACAACATTAGCGAAAGGCAAGTTCTCCTCAACCGTCACAAAAAAATGGATTAAAGATTAACGCAATGGCTCATAAAAAAAATACTTTTTTAAATTTAAGGTCGAAATTATTATCTGTCTTTATTGTCACTTTTTATTTACTTAGCCAGAATAGTTTTGCCAACTCACTACCAAAAAATGATGCTGTACCCGGCGGCATTGCAATTATTAACCTTAATATTGACAGTGATAAACCCGTACCACAGGCAACATTTAAAAATCGCCGCGTTATGCTAAAAGAAAAAAATAGAACCTGGCATGCTATCGTTGGGATTCCACTTAACACTAAAGCCGGAAGATACTTCATTAAAGTAGCAAAGGGGAAAAAATACCCTTTCAAAGTAAAACAAAAAAAATATAAAACCCAATACTTAACCATTAAGAATAAACGTAAAGTTAACCCGACTAAAAAAGATATCGAGAGGATCATAAAAGAAAAGAAAATCATTAAGACCGTATTTAATAAATGGCGTAACGTACCCAATGTGAATACTGACTTTATTATTCCGGTTAACGGCCCATTTAGTAGTCCCTTTGGATTGCGACGATTTTTTAACAAGCAGCCACGTCGTCCCCATAGTGGGCTTGATATTGCAGCAGCAACAGGCACACCGGTACGTGCAGCAGCAACCGGTATTATATCCAACACTGGTGATTACTTTTTTAATGGTAATTCTGTTTTTATCGACCATGGTCAGGGATTAATAACCATGTATTTCCATTTAAGTAAAATAACAATAAAAACCGGACAACAAGTTAAACAAGGTGACATTATAGGTGAAGTTGGCATGACCGGCCGCGTTACCGGTGCCCACTTACACTGGAGTGTTAACCTGAATAACACACGGGTAGAACCAATGCTATTTTTACCTGGGCAATGACATCGATTATGCCAACTGACTCTGACTGTCATTATCCTGCCTGGGTTAACTGGGTAGCTCAGGATGAAAGCGGTAGCTGGTGGGGTTTTAGTGTCGAGCCCTTACAATATGACCAGGGCTGGTATGAGAATGAAGTTGGCAACTATATTCTGTTAAAAAAAACAGAACCGAACAAAAACTGGCAACACAGTTTACACCGAATAAAAAACTAACCAAAATTTAGTTTGGCTGACGCCACACCAATATAATTGCCCTGCACGTAGTCAATTCCCATTGCTGCCAGTAGCTTCAATGTCGCTTTATTTTCAACATATTCAGCAATCGTCTTGATATTTAATGACTTTGCAATATGATGTATGGACTTCACCATTGCCTGATCAACTTTGTCATCAATAATATCCCGAATAAAAGTACCATCGATTTTAAGGTAATCAACGGGTAAATATTTTAGATAGGCAAAAGAACTGAATCCTGTACCAAAATCATCCAATGCAAACTGGCAGCCTATTTCCTTCAGGCCTTTAATAAAAAACCGGGCGCTTTCAATCTGCGATACTGCTGATGACTCGGTGATCTCAAACACTATTTTCGCCGGGTTAATGCCTGACGAGATAATTAAATGTTTAATATCTTTTAATAAATCAGGATTACCTAATGACACGGCTGACAAATTCATGGAAATTGTGATGTCACCATATTTACTGGATAAATATTTTATATTATTCAATGTAGCCTCTAGAACACGTCGGTCAATCTTATGCATCATTGAAAAACGTTCTGCCGTTTCAATAAAAGAGGAGGAAGGACGGATACTGTTATCTTTATCGACAATTCGCAATAAAGTTTCATGTAATAAAACCTGACCTGAACGCGGCTCAATGATCGGCTGAAAGAACATTTTAAACCGATCTTCGGAAATAATGGTTTGTAATTCATTAACCAGACGCAGTTCATCACGCACCATAATATCGTCACTATCCAGATCAGAATACAAATGGCAGCCATTCTGATCATACTGTTTAGCAACCGTGCAGGCAATATCAGCCTGACGTAATATGTCTTCCGTATTGATGGCCTGATTATCAACCAGCGTTATTCCAATACTGATATTAATGTCATAATAATTTCCCGCACGTATAAAAGTGAGGGATGACATTGCATTTATTAAATCATCAGCCATGTGAACCGCACCAAGCGAATCAACATCATTTAGCAAGATACCAAATTCATCGCTGCCCAGCCTTGCTAATAAATCACATTCTCTGATTCTTTGTTGCAATATAGCGGATACTTCACAGAGCAACTCATCACCCACCGTATGTCCGGCAGTATCATTAATCACTTTAAACTGGTTAATATCAATATAAAGCATTGCATGTGTACGCAAACCGCGTTTTGAAATACTCACCGCATGTTTAAGCTGCTGTTCGAAGTGATTGCGGTTATATAAATTGGTTAATGGATCGTGCTGAACAATATATTCAAGCTGGCGACGTGCAATATGGTCATTGGTTTTGTCCTGCAAAACTAGAACAACGGATTGCAGTGTGCTGTTCTCAAAAACGGGGGTTACTTTGTAAT
>QIKU01000079.1 GCA_003232015.1 Gammaproteobacteria bacterium | reverse complement strand
ATAAAGGCCCAGATCGCGATGCCCAATAACACCAGGCCCAGCGGTATTAACAAGTACAATATATTCATCGGTCTTGACTCACCATCACTTTATCTCCTCGGTTTTTCCGCATTGGTTAATCGTAACGCATTTAGCACGACAATGAGAGAACTGGCCGACATACCAATCGCCGCCATCCACGGCGCTACCCAGCCTGTTGCAGCAAGTGGCAACGCAACTAAATTATAACCCAATGCCCAAAGCAAATTCTGGCGAATGATGGCACGGGTCGACCTGCCTACTTTAATACTGGTTACAATATGATCTAAATTTTCCGACAACAAAATCATGTCCGCGCTGGCCTGAGCAATCTGGGTACCCTGCCCCATGGCAATCGAGACCTGTGCCTTTGACAATACCGGCGCATCATTAATGCCATCACCCACCATGGCGACAATCGCCCCTTGCTGTTGCATTTCAGACAATTTCTCAAGCTTCATATCCGGTGTTAAACCAGCAAAGGCCTGAGTTACCTGTAGCTGACTGGCAACTTGATCAACGTTGGCTTGCTGATCACCACTGAGTATCACCGTGTTAATATTTAGTGATTTTAATTGTTGAATGGTTTTTTTGGCACTCGCTCTGATCTTGTCGTTAAATTTGAATCCCGCTAATACTTGTTTCTGATCGGCAAGTAATACTTGATAATCTTTGAAGTCATTATCATTTTGATCCAATGACAGCTGACTTCTTATATAATCTGCATGACCAATAAAATATAACGTGCCATTGATAATCCCTCGTAAGCCCATTCCAGGTTCATTTTCGACATTACTCACACTAAGTATATCATCGCTATTGTAACTGTGGTTCAAACACTTACCAATCGGGTGTTCTGAAAATTGTTCGATTGAACTGGCTATATGTAAACAATGCTGTGCAGGTTTGTCTGTAAAACATTTCGTTTTAGTTAAAACTAACCTCCCTTCGGTCAGCGTACCGGTTTTGTCAAACACAACATGACTTACCTTTGCCAGGGTTTCAAGCGCATGTCCACTGGTCGTTAACATACCTAACTTTGTTAACTGGCCCATCGCGGCGGTGAGCGCAGTCGGTGTGGCCAATGATAAAGCACACGGGCAGGTTACCACTAAAATAGAAATCACGATCCAGAAGGCATGTTGTGGATCGACCCACCACCAGTAAGTCCCCACTAGCACGGCAATCATTAGTAAAGCAAAAACAAAATAACCGGCCACTTTATCAGCCAGCACGGCCAATTTCGGCTTCTCGGTTTGCGCACGCTCTAACAAACGTTGTATTGAGGCCAGTACTGTATCCGCCCCCAGAGCCTCGACCTTAAGTTCGAGGACATTTTCGATGTTCACACTACCCGCTATAACATGATCGTTTTTATGATAGACAACCGGCATGCTCTCCCCGGTTAATAATGATTCATCGATACTGGAGCTTCCCTGGATAATAATACTATCAGTGGGAATACTCTCACCCGGCTTGACCAGAATAATATCATTTACATTCAGTTCAGAAACTGCGACCACCTGTTGCACATTACCGTTCAACCTTGTTGCCATCGCCGGGATGAGTTTAACCAACTCCTCTGCGGCACGACCCGCACGTTGACGAGCCGACATCTCTAAAAATCGTCCGCTTAGTAAAAAGAAGGTAAACATCGTTACTGAATCAAAATACACCTCACCGGAATTCGAAACAGTTGCCCACGCAGAGGCAATGAACGCTCCACTGATCGCCAACGCAACGGGAACGTCCATACCCAAACCGCGCATTTTCAGATCACGTATTGCTGCCACAAAAAAAGGCCGTGCGGAATAGAGTAAAACCGGTGTTGTGATAAATAAACTGACCCAACGTAAAAATCGTGTCATGTTATCATCCATGCCTTCATAGTCGCCCGCATATAAAGCCACCGCTAACATCATGACCTGCATAGCACCTAAGCCTGCAACCGCTATCCGTCGAATAGCCAATGATCGTTCTTTTTTGAACACCTGTTCCTGGCGATTCGGATCCAGTGGATGAGCCTGATAGCCAATATCTCGAATCGCCTTTAATATCTGGCTGAGCTTGATTTTCTGCTCATCCCACTCAAGTTGAGCACGATGAGTCGAATAATTCACCTGAAAACCAACTACCCCAGGTATTTTTTGGACATGATGTTCACTTAACCAGACACAGGCGGCACAAACAATACCTTCTAGAATAAGTGAGGCCTGTTTTATATCCGCATCGATTGAATGTACAAAATTTTTCTGAATAACTGGATTATCATATAACTCGATATTATTTAATTCTTCAGGAATTAGAGGGGACGATTGTTTATTAGATTCGGTTCGATAATTGTAAAAATCGCTCAAACCATTGTTAACGATTGCCTCGGCAACAGCATGGCAACCGGGGCAACACATTGGCCTGTTTTCGCCGTTAATCGCAACAGAATAATCACTACCGCTCGGTACTGGAAGGCTACAGTGAAAACACGTCGATTCTTGTTCGATCATTACCTGAGTATTTAACCTGGCTTTAACGTTGTTTTAGATCGTAACTCATACTGACCGTCTGCATGTTTAATATTAACAATGACATCCCAGTTACCCGATTGCATTAACTGCATATTAACATGATAGAGCCCGCTTTCACTCTCAGTAAGAAAATGAGTTTGATCGTACTTCAAATTTGCCGGATAGAGAAATTTAACCGTAATAATCGCGTTTCTCAATGGCATCCCATTTTTTTGAGTCACTTTAAGCTTAAAGGTATTTGATTTCCCCATCAATGCGGCGTCTTGCCAACCAAGTTTAACCACCCAGCCCAGCGAGTCTTGATTCAATCGTTGTTCCTGGTATGTATTAAACTGATTCCCTTTCTCGCGAAAATCATGGCTTACGACGCCGGGAAATACGGATTGAACTGATGCTTTGCTTTTAGGTTCTGGTAAAAACCATTTTGCCAAACCGGAGTTCATTCCCGTCTGCGCAAGATATACAAAAACAGAGTTAACAATCAACACCACCGCAAAGAAAGAAAATATGGCTTTTAGAGCCCAGTGTAGTTTTTTAGATTGTGATTTCTGGCTTGAAATAATGGTTGTGGCATAAAGGGCCAATAAATATATAGCCAGATGCATTGCATACACATCGGCTCCCGGCCAGCTAACTGCAGCAATAAAACTATAGATCGCCACTATCATTACTGCAAACACGCCAGCAAGCACATATCGGTTGATATTTGTCATCCGTAACGCAACAAGATAGACAACCACAATAAGGGTTATTCCAATGGGCAAACTTATTAACAGATTCAATTTATTTCCTTATCCAGTAGTTCTAATTCGGTAAAAAATATTGTGCCGAAACAGTAATTGTTTCTTCATTGTTCATAGTTTTTAGCACGAAATCAAATTCCTGATAATCCGTATCCAGAACTTCAGGATTTAATGAAATTCGTGCATTAAGCGTAAAACTTTCTCCAGATTTAACGTTAATCTGTTGTGCCGGTCTAACCTCGAATCGTGCCGCATCCAGACCGGAAATATATAATCCTAGCTTAACCTCTGTATTATATTTATTAAATACTTTAATATCGTATCGGTTTTGTACATAACCATCTGAAAGCTGAATATACAATGGCTGGCGAACCTGCTTAACATGCAATTCAATTTTCGGCCTGTTGATAATACTGTACGCCAAACTAAAACTTGCAAGCAAAATTATTGCCGCGTACCCCAGATTATTAGGCTTCAACCAGGCCGCTCCTTTTTTGCCTTCTATATTTGATTCCGAGGTATAACTTATTAAGCCACGAGGATATTTGACAGCATCCATCACATTATTACATGCATCAATGCATAAAGCGCAGGTTATACATTGATACTGCATGCCATCCCGAATATCAATCCCAACCGGGCACACCTGCACACAATATCCACAATCAATGCAATCACCGTATTTCTCATCAACTCGAAATTGAGCAGGAAGATTTTTCTTATCTGGTTTTAACCGCCCTTTATCCCGTTCACCACGAATTGAATCATACGCAACAACCACGGTATCTTTGACTAACATGGCACTTTGAAAACGTGCGTATGGACACATATAGGTACAAACTTGCTCTCGTGCAAGCCCGGCCATTACCAGGGTCGTTAGCGTTAAAAATAGTGTAGTTGCATAGGCTGGGAAAGGTGCCTGCCCGGTAAAGAATTCTATAACGAGCTGGTTAGCTTCCCCCCAATACAAAACAAAAGAAAATCCAGTCCAAAAACTAACTACTCCCCACAATAACCAGGTCAAAGATTTTAGAAAGATTTTACGACCGTTCCAGTCCTGATTTGACAGCTTGATACGTTTATTACGTTCCCCTTGAACTAACCGTTCAATCGCTATAAATACATCAGTCCAAAGTGTTTGGAAACAGAAATAGCCACAGAATACGCGGCCCAATATTCCGGTTATATAAAAAAGTAAAAATGCACCAATAATTAGAAAGCCAGCGAGCCAGAAGATATCCTGTGCATAAACAGTTAAATCAAAAATGTAAAAACGTCTATTTACTAAATCAAATACAACGGTTTGATTAGGTCCATATGTACGTTGCCAGGGAATCCAGGGCAAAAGAAAGTAAATGCCGTAAGCAAGAATTAATATCGACGTTTTTATGTTTCGATAGAAACCTTTAACAGATCTGGGGAATACTGGAACGCGTTTGTCTATGTACAACGAAGAGTCGGACATAAACTATAATCTATCACATGAAGTTAACATTTTTCCACAATAAGAAGATTTGTTGTAAGCATAAGTAGGCAGGAAGAAGCCTATTGCTCGCTTCCTAACTCATGAACGTAAAACGTCAACATTTTAATTTCCAGGTCTGAAAAACGCTTGTCCCAACTGGGCATTTCTCTGGCTACCCCTGTGTTGATAACATGTTTAATCGAATTGATTTTCTGTTCAGCTTTCATTTTTGGAGTTATGTTAGCAACCGTCCATATCTTATCGGCTAAATTTGCTGAGCCTAGCAAAACATTTCCGGTGCCTTGCTGGGTATGACAAGCCGCACAATTTGAATTAAAAATTTCTTTACCCTGATTAATACGTGTTTCGTCAGTTTGGGCTGTCGAAAGGTTTAAAACATAATACGAAACATCGCCAAGTTGTTGATCCGTTAGCGTATTCGAAAACGATGGCATGCTACCCTTACGCCCAGCACGGATACTGGTTTCTATATCCTGATATTGGCTACCCCAGATCCAGTCATCATCAACCAGGCTCGGATACAAACGTACCAACCCTGCGCCACCTGGCTGATGACAGGCGGCACAATTATCTGCAAATAATACTTTGGCAAATGAAATTGCATACGCTCGCATGGCATCATCTTGTTTAATATCTGAAAATGATAGTTTTGAATATTTTTCAAGTTGCACCGCTTGCTGTTCGCGTGCGATCTGCAATTCTTTTTGATAGAGCGCACGCGTCGTCCAGTGCGATACCACTGTCTTACCTTCTTTAGTGGTATATTCTATGGTGTTACCGATACCTTTTGTATAACTGTCTCCTATTGGCCAGGCAGGATATAAAAACCAGTAGACAATCGCAAAGACCACCGTTAAATAAAAACCCCATACCCACCAGGTTGGCAACGGATTATTAAATTCCTGAATATCCCCGTCCCAGGCATGACCTGTTGTTTGTACAGTTTGGTTTTTCTTATCCTTACTCATCAATAATACTCTTTAATTATTTATCATCATCTAACGGGATATATTTATATTCTTCAAAACGCTTCGTGCGCTTTTTCCCCAGGAACACATAGGCAATAATTCCAACAAAACAGGTGAAATATAAAACCAGAGCAAACGGTTTTGTATTTTCCATATGCGTAAACCAGTTAAGCCATTCAAACATAATAACTACCTGAAGGTTGCAAAGTATCCATCGTCAAACTGTTTAAAATCGACCATCGTCCCAAGCACCTGTAAATAGGCAACAATAGCATCCATTTCAGTAATCTCTGCCGTATTGCCATCGTAGTTTTTTGATACAGCCTGCTGAATAAGATTTTCACGCGCCTGAGTTATATCAAGGAGCCTGGCCGTTTCCTTACCAAAGCGTTTTACGTTCTCATCATATTCTGACTGTGTTATAGAATATGGAACACCAACCATTTTTAACGCACGCATCCGATCACTGATATCATTAAACTGTAGCGAGTTCTCCAAAAACCAACCGTAATTTGGCATGATGGATTCTTTCACCGTAGAACGTGGATCTACTAAATGCTGGACATGCCATGCGTTCGAGTACTTTCCACCCACTCGGGCCAGATCGGGGCCGGTTCTTTTTGAACCCCATTGGAAGGGGTGATCGTATTTCGATTCGGCTGCCAATGAATAATGCCCATAACGTAATTTTTCATCGCGGAAAGGGCGGATCATTTGTGAATGACAAAGATAACAACCCTCTCGCTGATAGAGATCTCGACCACGCAATTCTAAAGGCGTATACGGTCGAACAGTCTCAATGCCTTCGACTTTAACTTCTTCGACGGTGTCATCGATAAAGTACAACGGCAAAATTTCTACCAGACCACCAATACTGATAACAATTAGTGTCAGGACAATTAATATTCCGGCATGAGTTTCTATTGTTTCATGTTTCATATTTTCAACTCTACCCCTGTACTTTCGCTAATTTTTCAGTCAGCTTTAATTCCAACGCAGTTTTTTCGATTCGCCCTTTGCGAATCGTCATAAAGACGTTATAGGCCATAATTATTATCCCGGCGAGGAAAAACATTCCGCCGAAGGCTCTTACTGCATATGGATGCTTTAGAAACTCTACGGTTTCGATAAAGGTATAAGCAAGATTTCCGTACTCATCAAAAGCGCGAAGCATCAGACCCTGGCCAATACCTGCAACCCACAATGCACTTATGTATAAGACAATACCAACCGTCGCTAACCAGAAATGTAAGAAGATTAATTTTTCACTATACATTTTGGTTTCCCACAAACGGGGGATCAAATGATAGAACGATCCAAAGGTCACCATCGCCACCCAACCCAAAGCACCAGAATGAACATGCCCGATGGTCCAGTCCGTGTAATGCGATAGCGCATTAACACTCTTCAACGACATTAATGGGCCTTCGAAGGTCGCCATACCGTAGAAAGAAAGTGCTACGATTAAAAATCGGATAACGGGGTCTGTACGTAACTTATCCCAGGCACCCGACAAGGTCATGATGCCATTAATCATTCCACCCCAGGATGGCAGTAATAACAGGATCGAAAAGGTTGCTGCTAGAGTTGAAGTCCAATCGGGTAATGCCGTCCAGTGTAGATGATGGGCACCCACCCACATGTATAAAAAAACCAGAGCCCAGAAATGGATGATGGACAGACGATAAGAATAAACCGGGCGACCTGCCTGCTTCGGTACAAAGTAATACATCATGCCGAGAAAAGCCGCCGTTAAAAAGAATCCTACCGCATTATGGCCATACCACCATTGTGTCATCGCATCCTGTACCCCGGCATGCAAACTATATGATTTCAGGCTAAAAACACTAACCGGGACTTCCATATTATTAAAGATATGCAGGATAGCCGTCGCCAGAATAAAGGCGACAAAAAACCAGTTAGC
>QIKU01000247.1 GCA_003232015.1 Gammaproteobacteria bacterium | reverse complement strand
TGTACCGTATCATCAACAACAATACCCAGGGTCATCCCTGTTACAACTGACAGAGCCAGCCCGACTTCACCGACCATAATACCCCACAAGCCAAAACCCATTGCTGCGGGAACCAGATTAGGCAATAAACTGATAAAGCCAATCTTGAATGAGCGTAAGGCAAAAATAAGTATCATCGATATAAGGAATAAGGCTACCGTTGTACCACTAAGCATGCTGACAATATTCCGTTTGCCAATATGCGCAAACATCACTGTCGGACCACTGCCGTCTGATTGGGTAATGTACTTTGTATTTTCTTGCAACCATTTTTGTGCACGGTTTTCCAAAGCTATAATTTCATTACTTGAAATTGTTTTCAGTGTAACTGTCATACGTGTTGCTGATTTGTCTACATTAATCTGGTTATTCAAGTCCAGGCCATACGGTAATGACATCTCATACAGTAACAAGTATTGTGCTGACAACTCCCTGTTCTGCGGTATTCGATACCAGTCCTGATTGTCACCATGCATATTTTTGTTCAGTCGCTTCATAATATCGGTAAACACATTCACATGTATGGCTTCCGGTTGTTGGCGATACCAGTCTGAAAAGGCAGCCACTTCTTTTTGGTATTCGGGATTACTCACACCACCGGATTCACCTGAAGCCAATGAGTAGTCAATAATATATAAACCCGTTAAATTCTTTATCATATAATCTGAATTTGCACGAAAAGTGACCGACTCATCAAAATATTCAACAAACACATCATTTAATTCATTTCTAGGTAAAAATGAAATCAGAACGATAATGACACCACCCATACCAATCATTAGCCGCTTACGGTTACGCACAACGAAATCACCAAGACGCTCCATCAGTTGGTCCTTGTCCGTATCAACCTGTTTTACTTTAACCGGTAATAGTGAAATGACTGCAGGCAAAAAAGTAACACTAAGAATAAAGGAAGCAACCACACCAAAAGCAACAAAATTACCTAAATGCTGAAAGGGTGGCGCATCTGAAAAGTTCATTGACAAAAAGCCAATTGCCGTCGTTATACTGGCTAAAAATACCGGTTGTAAGTTTATCCGTAAGCTTTCAATGATAGCTGCATTTTTTTCCTTGCCAACACGCATATCATGCAAAAATGTCACCAGTATGTGTACACAGTTTGCAATCGCAACCGTTAAAATAATTGTTGGTGCCGACATTGATGGTGGCGTCAATGGAAAACCAATATAACCACCGATCCCCATTGCGGCCATAATTGAAAATATTATAATCAGGAACGTAGTAGCTGTACCGGGTAGTAAGCGCATAAAGAGTAAGTACCATGCAAAGGGTAAGGCGATGACAATATAGCTAAGCGGTTTTGACATTACCTCTGGTACAAGATGAACTCCTTTTGTAAAATAACTAGCAACAATAAAAATAGTTGCGGCTAATGCGCCAAATAAAACCAGCAAGCTATACCATGGTTTGGATAAATCTCTTATCAGAATACCAAGAATAATAATCATCAGAATAAAACTGGGGAGTATAAGCTTCTGCATATCCTGTTGCGATGCCTCAGAAAATGCGTTATTCATTAGTACCATACCATTCAGACGCACCTCAATATCAGGGTAACGCTGATTAAAATCGTTCATGATCTCACGCGCCTTTACCACAACCATTGGAACTTCTTTGGTCTCATTTTTCCCTGGCAACTGTATGGTGGCATTAACACCAGTAACAGCCGCTGTCGTGGATATCAGCCTGTTCTTTAAAACAGGTTCATTCAATGCAATTTCTTTTATTTTTTTAATGTCGTTGGCTGATAGTATTTTTGCATCTTCCACCAGGTTTTGAACTGTAAGGTCATCCCCTTCAGCCGAGGTATACTGAAAATTTGTAATCGAATCAACTCGAATAGAAAAAGGCAGTTGCCAGGCCTGCTCTGTTAGTTCTTCAACAATTGCCAGTGTTTTATTGGTAAAAATATCACCATCTTTTGGTGTCACAATAAAAATAACATTGTCATTTTTTGTGTACATTCTCTCTAAAGCATCAAATGCTTTTAGCTGCGGGTTATCTTCGCTAAAAAATACCCGGTAGTTATTTGTAAAACTTAAAAATTGCCCCCCGCTTGCTGCCATTAACACAGCAAATAAACAGGCTATAATAACCAGCCAGCGATAGCGTAAAATCCATTGTCCATAATTTGCTTCAAAATTCTTCATTTTTATCTCCTGGCTTTCTTGTCCCTGAATTCGGTTTATCTTTTGCGTAAGCCCATTAGTAACAGTTCAACTAAATCACGAGCTATCGTTTCAAGCTGTTCTTTTGTAAACAACGGTAAAAAAATGGGTACTTCAAATAAGGTAAAACTGCTATGTATCGCACACGCTGCTTTCGCAACATCCGCAACATTGAATTCACCTGACATATTCCCTTGCTCTATAATGTCTGCTATCAATTCACACTGCTCATCCAGCTTGGACAAAACAATATCTTTACGATTATGAGTAACCGTCGCGATCAATTCATTAATCTTCGGTTCATTTTCTGCCCGCTCAAAAGTGTAACGAATATCTTCCAGCACAAATGCCAGTAATTTTTCACCTGCACTCAAATCGTGTCGCTTGGTAACTGCACTTAAGTATTCGCCTCGCTCACCCAAACATCGCTCACAGCAAGCTGCTGCAATATCTTGCTTGCTTTTAAAAAATCGATACAGGTTTGCAGCCGACATGTTTAAATCATCAGCAATTTCCGCCATAGTCGTTTTGTTATAACCCGCCTCACGGAATCGGCGCTCAGATATTTCTATAATTTCGGCACGTTTTAAATCAGATTTCTTCATTTTGCAGGTCTTGGTGATGGGTATTTGCTATTTCTAGCAGGTAATTTGTGAATATTCAATAAAATATTCATTATTCACAAAAAATACTTGAGTATAAGAAATCTCTAATATACTATAGTCGGCCTATTTTACTTAAATGCTCTGGAAAAAAGATGCGGCCACTTGTACAAGAAATTCAACCAACCGAACTCGATCCACAAAATGATGATTTTCAGATTATCGATGTCCGTGAAATACCTGAAATAGCGGCCGGTAAAATTGAAAACGCCTACCCAATGCCATTGGCAAGCATTCCAATGCGGTTGGCAGAATTCAGTAGTGATAAAAAAATTATTATGGTTTGCCGCAGCGGCGCACGCTCTGCACAGGCATGTATGTTTTTACAGCAAAAGGGCTTTGATAATGTGTATAACCTTCGTGGCGGTATGATTGGTTGGGTACGGGCAGAGAAACCCTTAACAGCAGGTTAAGAGTTAGCCGATAATGTTCCAATTTACCAGCCACCACGAAGATGTTTGTTAATTTCCTGTAAACCTTCAAAACTGGCCAGCATCACTTCAACTGGCGCACAGTCATTAAAATTATAACTGGGGGTTGTTACCCACAAATTCCCCAGAGTGCTGTTGCCTGGAAATACCAGCGTCAATCCTTTACTAATCGAAATAATTTCAAAGGCACGACGCATAAATTCATCTTCATCAGGAAAGGCCTTACCATTTTTTATTTTAGTTAACTCACGTGCTTTTGTACCCGCAGGCAAGCCGACTAGTATTACCTGCAACTCTAAAGCAATTTTCCAGTCATTTAAAATCTGAAAAATACTGTGAATTAAATCTTTCCTTTCTTCCTGGTCATCATAAATTGACATTAAATTAATTCTTTATTTTTTTTTGTCCGAGTCATGTTCGCTCTTATAATTCCAAATATCAATTGTCTTACCCTGCTCTCTGAAGTGTTCGGCACGCGCAGCTAAATAACGTTGAAAACTGGGTTGCTTTTTATAGTCACCATCCAGTACATAGCTGAACATTCCCTGGGTATGAAACACCTTAAAAAAGGCTTCTGAACGTATTATTTCCTTCCCTTGTCTGTTGAAAATAATCAGGGTCGGTGCATATTTTACATCAAGTGACTTCGCCCACAATTTTGCCGTGGTTCGACTGCCATCGGGGATCGTCAGTGTTTTATTCGACCACATATCCAGCTGTGCAACGTCAAACTGTTTAATAATATTACGGGTGTATTTATCCGTTAATACTTTTTTATGTAAAACATCACAATCGGGGCAATGCTTTTGTTCAAAAAAAACGGCAAAGGGTTTGCTTCTTTGCTTGTTATTGCCCTTTTGGCCTTTAACCGCCAGGTTAACCGGCTCTTTCATAAAGAAATCTTCTTTATTTAAACCACCTGATTTCCCCGGTGGCAGATTTGCTTTAACATAAGCACGGTAAGAGATGGTTTTTTCTTTATGCTTAAGTACATAATCAAGGGCAACATTAAAACGCCTTGGCGGGATATAACCATTTAAACGGAGTATTATTTTACCCTGTTCATTAAAAAATAAAACGGTAGGCGTAAACTGCACTTTTAATTTTTCAGAAATTGTTTTTTCAGTATAGATTTTACCATCCGTAAAGGTAACCTCACGATCGCCCCACATATTTATTGCAACAGAATCAAAATTTTTCCGTACTTTTTGTTCAATTTCTTTTTGTGATAAATTACGTTCAACCAGTGCATTACAATACGGGCAACCCGGCTGGGTAAAAACAATCATTAAACGCTTACCGGTTTTTTCTGCATCCTTAATATCTTCATTAAAATCCAGAAAACCTTGCTTAAACCAACTGGGGTATTCAGTATCCATTGCGCCCCGATACTCGCCCAATTTTTCTGCCGCAAGCACATTAAATGTGCTCATAAATAAAGTCAGAACAAATATTGTTTTTAATTGTATTTGTTTCATTATTCCCCCCAGAATATTTCGTAATAGCATGCACCTTAGTCTGTTTATTGGCGTTTTTGTTGCATTTAATTGAAAATATTTATGCACTTGCCAGCCTCCTTTATTTCCACAATAATACGGCAATGAAAAACAAGCCTTTTTCCGAGTCCTGTGAGCAAAATAAAGAACCGATATTATCCATTATAAAACAATGGTTTACCACGTCAGGAGCCACTATTTTAGAAATTGGCAGTGGCACAGGGCAACATGCCAGCTATTTCCCTCAATTTCTGGATAAATTGTTCTGGCAACCCAGCGATACCACTGAAAACCAGCCAGGTATCAAAGCATGGTGCGCTGATGCACAGCTTTACAATGTACACCCACCCCTAACTCTGGATGTTAAGCAGGAAAAATGGCCTGTCGAATCCTGTGACTATATTTTCTCGGCTAATACCGTGCATATTATGGGATGGAGTGAGGTTGAAGCAATGTTTGCAGGGATCCGCAAAGTGCTAAAACCAAACGGTATTTTCTGCCTCTACGGGCCTTTTAACTACAATAATCAATACACCAGCCCGAGCAATGCACAGTTTGACCAATGGTTAAAATCCCGTGATCCTAAAAGTGGCATCCGTGATTTTGAAGCACTGTGCTCTCTTGCCCAGAACCCATCACAAGATCCGTCTCTAAAACTTGTAAAGGATCATAAAATGCCGGCCAATAATCGAGTTCTTGTATTTCAAAGCGGTAAGGCTGAATAATTCATCTATAATTAATTAATTAATGTCTCTGTCGCAAGCAAAAAACTCATCTGCCGGTTTTCAACTGGATCCATTTTATGAAGAATTTAAAGGCAGCTTTACCAGTTGCATGCGCTGGGACGAGCTCACTGCTTTATGGGGTACACTAAAACAGCATACTAATTTGAATTGGTATATTTATGCTATTGGTGAATCCGTACCTGACTCTCCTGCCTGTAAAAAGGAGCTACTACTTTTTATAACTGAAATGGATAAGCTGCTTCGCCGTAACCATGAAGAAGACTATTGTGGCATTGTCTATGCTGACGATAAGAACAACCCAACCTTTATAAAAATATATGACCCAAATAATCTGGGGGTAAGCTGCGGCTTTAGTAATAACCCCCCCTTACCTGGCTGGATATTATCAGTAATCCCGCCCAAACCATTAGAAGATAAAAATGTCTTAACCCAACAGCGCAAACGCTGGTGGCAACGGCTTTGGAATAAATAGTCTTACTTAAAAACCTTTAACCGATAATTTAGTTTCTTCTTTAATGAATTCTTTTTTATTTTTGTAGCATTTTCAAAATTAGCCTGCATTATTTTTGCTTTTATATCGTGTTTACTAAAAACACCAATGGCATTTTCATATTGCGCTAGCGTTAAGCGCAGAACAGATTTAAATTGATTAAATAATTTTTTATACGAAAGCAAAGCACTGTTTTTCATTTCATTATTATCACCAAAATTAATAACAAGCAAGCCATCATCTGACAGACTGTTTAATAAAGAAGACGACCATTTTTTATTTACCTTGATGACGCGCTCAGCATTGCCGTCCTGATGGCCAAATAAATCATCAATGATTAAATCAAATTTTTTGCCCTTGTAGTTTTCCAGCCACTGAATCGCATCGGCTTCTATTAGCTGGATTGAAGGGTGCTTTACTGAGAAATATTTCTTTGCGACAAATAAATGTACAGAATTTAGCTCAATACCGGTAATACTTTCTGGCTTAAGGTAATGTTGCAGTTGATTTATAACAGTACCACCGCCAACCCCCAACACCAGCACACGTTGAATTTTATTTTCCGGGTAAGCAAAAGCAGGCAGCATTAACAAATCCCAGATACCCCCCTGCATAACTTTATTGGGATTATACTGGCTATGAAAAACAGTATTCGTATACAGGCGGCAGGTTGCGCCCGCTGTTCTCACTTCATAGTGACAGTTCTTTATTCTTTTTGACCATTCAATTGCCATGTGTTTTTCACGGATAGCGAGAAGTTAGAGCGCAAGGCGCGACGCTAACGAAAAAACGGAGTTATGCACATGGATGTGCTTAGTTCGCAAAGCCCATGGATGGGCGAGAGCGACTAACAACATAGTAAATGAGTATTTTGAGTTGGCGTTGCAACGCAGCGTTCTGGCTTCTCGCTATTAGTGATGATGACCATCGGCCCCATGCACATGCCCGTGTGAAATTTCTTCTTCACTTGCATCACGAATATCAATAATCGATACATCAAAATTCAGGTTTAAGCCTGCCAGTGGATGGTTCCCATCAATGGTAATATCATCCCCTTCAATGGCTGCAACGGTAATCATAATCGGCTGACCATCTGGCCCTTCGGCATGAAATTGCGAACCGACTTCAAGCTCGTCATCCGATTCAAACATTTCTTTACCAACAACCTGCACCATTTCATCGTTACGGTCGCCATAACCCTCATCAGGTAAAACTTTTACATTTAATGTATCACCAACGGCTTTCCCGGTTAGTGCATTTTCTAAACCGGCAACGATATTATCGGCTCCATGCAAATAAGCAAAGCTACCGTCATTTGACTGGTCTAAAACCTCACCGTCATCTGTGGTGAGCGTGTAATTCACCACTACTATTTTTTTATCTTCAATTAGCATATTTCTATCCTGTTCGTTTCGCTGTCAAAATTTGGCATAAAAGCCTTCCTGAAATGGCTATTTTATCACGAATTGGCGACTTTCTTGTATAGAATAAGCTACATTTATTCACTAAGCTTATACCTATACAGGAAAAAGATGTCGAATTGATGATGAACAGACTCATACCACACTGTTATAGCCAACGAATGCTTAATCCGTTTCGTGGTGTGATGAATGTGATCGATACCGGTGATGCCGATGCCGTTTCAACTGACGGAAAGATCT
>QIKU01000204.1 GCA_003232015.1 Gammaproteobacteria bacterium | reverse complement strand
ATCCAACTTTATTTTATAGTATTTATTCTTTTATTATCCCTGGTCTTTATATCAATATAGACTAATACCATAATAGATAACACCATAAATAAGCTAACGGTTACCCACTCTACAGCGCTATTTTTATTGACCAACAGGAAAATACTAACCATAGAGCAAGCCAACATCCAGGCGTATTCCAGCATTAGTGTTTTCTTATGCCCAAACCCTAAAAGTACCAGTCGTTGGTAATAATGTGAGCGGTGCGCCTGCCAGACCTTTTCTTTTTTTAATACCCGTTTGCAAAGTGTTACCGATGCATCCAGGAAAAATGGCATAAAGACAATAATTCCCAGCCATAAAGGGAAAATATGTGTAATATCGGCCCATAAAATAAATACAGCAACTAATATACCAAACAGCGTTGAGCCAACATCACCTAGAAATATTTGAGCTGGGGGGAGATTAAAAATAATAAAACCCAGTGTTGCCGCCACAACGACCAAATTTAGAACCATAAAGCTAAGCTCACCCTGTATTGCAGCAAGAATAGCAAAAGTAGCAAAACCTATTATCGCCATGCCGCCGGCAAAGCCATCCATCCCATCCATAAAATTATATAAATTAACCACCCAAACTATAAAAAGAACCGTCACAACACTCGCGATAAAGTAGTTTAAAGGTATATCCAGCCCGGGCAAACTCAACACTTCCAAATTCAGTCCCTTTAGTACAAACACACTGGAAACGGCTATTTGTAAAAAAAACCTGAGTAACGCAGAAATGGAATAGATATCATCAATAAACGCGACCGCTAAAATAACCAGTCCATAAAGAAGAATAGATAGCAATCCAATATTAATTTCATCATAAAGAATAAAAAAACCAAGCAGTAACGCAATTAAAATAGCCAGCCCACCGGTTCGAGGTTTTGGGGTGTCGTGTAAGGAACGTTGGTTCGGAATATCCATAATTCCGAGTTTATGGCTTGTATTGATAAAAAAGTACGTCAGTAAACAGGATACAAGACTTAGAGCCAGAAGGGTAAAGACGAGAAAAGTAGCTTCAATATGCAGATTGTCAGCCTGGGTGAAAATATTAATATTTTTATCCTGAAATGTTAAGACTAAGTAATATGCTCAAGTGCATCGGATTCAACTTTCACTGCTGTTTGGTTACCCATCACATTCAACAACACGATAACTCGTTCCTCTCCTGAACGCGCTTTAAAAAAACCTTCATACCCTGCTAACGCTCCATCTGTAATGCGAACACTATCCCCTGATTTAAAGTTAAAATCTTCGTCATACAAACCTGTATCAGGATCTTCATTAGACATCAGTAAAGATATTAATGAATCGGATACGACTGTTGGGTATTGAGTAAAACGAACAATATTCGCTACCCCTAATGTTGAGCGAATAGGAGCCCAGTTATCCGTTGTTGTATTAAGAGAAATAAATAGATAACGCGGGAAAAAGGCTTCAATAGCCTCTATACGTTTGCCATTACGCTTTCGCTTTTTCTGAATAAGCGGCAAATACGTCATATAGCCCTGACGCTCCAGATTCTCCTGAGCCAGTTTTTCCTGTCGCGGCTTGGTGTAGAGTAAATACCACGACTTATTTGAAGTTTGCTCAACGTATTTCATTATTAATATCTCACAACATCACACACGTTAAATACAATAAATTCTAATGAATTCAAGCACTCATACTTATTATGCATATATACCCCAATCTTAGCACATAGACAAGCATTCATCACAATAATGCATCAATATCATGCACAGTAACAGGAAAGGTCAAAACAGCATGCAGTACCAATATTTCATTTAATTTATCAACGTATTTCCGTTCCTTTTTATCAACCAGAACGATCACTTTTGCAGCTGGTGCATACTTTTGCAAACTGTAAAGCAACACATCCACATTACTGATATTGATCCCCGCATAATTATTTCCGTAACCATAAAAAAACTCAACCACAATAAGGTCGGGGGGCATTTTTTTTAATGCCGCTAAAGCTTTACGCATTGAGCTAAAGCGAACTTCATCGATCGCTTTATTATTATAGATTTCAGAAAATTGGGGGTGTAGAGGTGATTCGATGATTGAAAACAAACAACGCTTTTTTATACCGCTTGTCATAGTTGAAAACCATCATTCTTAACTTTATGAAAAACAAGATTATCAAACCGCTGAACAGAAAACCAATCCATTCTTCGTGATATCTCAATGGTAAGAGCATTTAGAAAATAGAGCCTCTGTTTATAGAATTCGCCACCCATATTTTCCGCCATGTTAAATATCCATTATTTTTTAAGGATAAGAAGCCTCAAACCATCACCACTCGTCTTCATTGTACTGTTTTGTATAAATTTATCAAAAATGGCTGGCAGCCTGTTATCAAGCATGTCATCACTCCGATCTTTGAGCAAAACCATAACCGCTTTACGATTAAAATAGACGTGTCGTATAGCCGCCTGCTGAACAATTGGAAAGAATGAAACAAAAAAGGGTTACCAATAAATTTCAACCTATTGATAAACCTGAAATATTTCATGTCTGGGCAAGATTTGAACTTACGACCTTCGCCCGGATATATGGAAGCTGAGCTCGACGAGCTACACAAGGCCGCAGTTAAGGCTTAAACACAAAAAAGCCGAACTTAATTAAGTTCGGCTTTCTCGAATTTGGTAGCGGGAGCAAGATTTGAACTTACGACCTTCGCCCGGGTATATGGAAGCTGAGCTCGGCGAGCGACACAAGGCCACAGTTAAGGCTTAAACACAAAAAAGCCGAACTTAATTAAGTTCAGCTTTCTCGAATTTGGTAGCGGGGGCAAGATTTGAACTTACGACCTTCGCCCGGATATATGGAAGCTGAGCTCGACGAGCTATACAAGGCCGCAGTTAAGGCTTAAACACAAAAAAGCCGAACTTAATTAAGTTCGGCTTTCTCGAATTTGGTAGCGGGGGCAAGATTTGAACTTACGACCTTCGGGTTATGAGCCCGACGAGCTACCAGGCTGCTCCACCCCGCATCAGAAGGAGCGCATTGTATCGATGTGCCGAAAAATTGACAAGCGATTTTGCGACTATTTTGGGTTTTTATCCATATTTTCAGCATACAGGGGGATGATACTCATGCTAACCGTGTTATCACGTAAAAATAATGCATTTTGCATATAAATTAACCCTCAAATTTCGAATGCATAACTAAAGGACTGTGTTTTTCATCCGATATGATAAAGTGCAACTTAAAATATATTTAACCAACCCGTGCTATTCGCGTAGAGGAGTATAGTTTATGAATACACAGCGCCGAACTTTTTTAACGGCCTCGATGGCTGCAGGGACTGTTGCCGTTGCTGCTAGTGCAGGGCTTCTGACCCCTGCAACTGTTTTAGCTGCATGGCCAGCCAAAGCATTTGAAGCTAAAAAAATTGATGTTGCAATGAATGCAATTATTGGAACCACTAACGCTGCAGACAGCAAAGACATTGTTGTTGAAGCACCGGATATTGCTGAAAATGGTGCCGTTGTATCTGTTACTGTTAAATCAAAAATACCAAATACCGAGTCAATCACGCTTTTTGTGCCGGTTAATTCATTCCCATTGTCTGCAAGCTATAATATTGCCGCTAATACCGATGGATTTGTAACAACGCGGATTAAAATGGCCAAAACATCCGATGTGTTTGCTTACGTCAAAGCCGGCGGGAAAACATACAAAGCGAAAAAAGCCGTAAAAGTAACCCTTGGTGGGTGTGGCGGTTAATTTCAACAAGCATATAGCTAACATTGATAGAGGAAAAAATTATGGCTAAAAAGAAAATGAAAATACGTGCTTGGGTTGAAGGAAGTAAAGCAACCGTCAAAGCAATTATATTCCATCCAATGGAAACCGGTTTACGTAAAGACAAAGCAACGGGGAAACCCATCCCTGCACATTACATTACCGAGGTACAGTGCACACATAATGGTAAATCCGTATTAACCTGTCTTTGGGGGCCGGGGGTTTCAAAAAATCCATTTGTCTCTTTTAGATTTAATGGCGCCAAAAGCGGTGACACGCTAAAAATTTCCTGGGTTGATAACCAGGGTGGAAGTGACGAAAAAGAAGCTAAAATCGGCTAACCGTTTTGCTATTTCACCACAAGGACACGCCCTTTGTGGCGTGTTTTTTTATGCCTTCTATTCGCTGATAAAATGCGTATATTAATTAAGCGACAGCAATCATTTTTCAGGCTACCCTCTCCTTTTAATTTAGTCCACGCATAAAAAAACGGATGCAAAAGCACCCGTTCTTTATCCCATATTTAAACCGGAATTAAGGTTTAATATACAGGTAACTTCTTTGTTGAAGATGAGCAATTTGTGCTACACCAGAAGGTACGATTTCAGCATTTTCGTTGATTTTATTTTTGCTGATTTTTTTACCACGAATAGTGTTGGCACAAATCTGGAACTTAACACCACGGTTAGCAAGACCAGCAACAGTATCAGTAAAGTTATAAACTTTACCTTTTTTGTTTTTCTTGCCCATAGAACCTTCAACTAATGCGAAAGCACCACTACTGTGCGTTACAACAATAATATCCAGGTTTTTATCACCAACAGCATTCAAGTGATTTTTTACATTCCGTAAAGCACCGGTTGCCGTGTGAATATTATTAACATGATAAACAACTTTTTGCTTGTCATAGCCATTTTTAGCTGTTCCTGCCTGAACCGCAGACACAGATAAACCGATTAATGCAGTAGCAAGCACCAATGCTTTAGTCATTGATAATTTCATTTAATTCTCCTCCAGGTTTTAAAACCTATTTAATTTTGTGTTATTTAATAACACGTTAATTACAACAAAGATCTATCCCTGCTGTAAACAAGTTTGTCCATGTATTTCCTTTACTGGCACCACCAACCATAAGCTATTGAATTATCTAGTTAATTCTTATTCTGCAGTAATGCAAAATGCATACTTAAGTTTATTAGAACTTAATGAATTAGATGCGCTCATCACTATTGTCATAACGTCTCAGTTTACGCCACAAAGTGGTTTTATCGATTCCAAGTACCTTGGCAACTTTGGTTTTTTTCCCTTTAAAACAACTCAACACGTGACTAATATACTCATGTTCAAGTTCTACCAGTGAAACAAATTCATCACTTGAAAATTGTAAAATCCCGCTATCCTCTGACATTACATCATCAGATTGCCATTTAAGAATTGGCCCATCAGCCAAAATAATGCTGCGTTCAACCGCATTACGCAATGCGCGCACATTACCGCCCCACTGAGCCTGGCATAAGCGGTGCAAAGAAACACTATCAAACCCCTGTACTTTACGATTGTAGTGTTCGGCAAACTCAGCAACAAAGGCTTCAACTAAAGCAGGGATATCATCACGGCGTTCATCTAGCGATGGTACCGTAACACTAACAACACTTAACCGACTGTAAAAGTCGGTGCGTATTTTCCCCTGTTCCAGAAGCAGATCAACATCATCATTACTGGCAGAAATAATACGTATATTGACAGGGATTTGAGTTGTACTGCCAACACGTTGAATGTACTTTTCATCGAGTACACGTAACAATTTAACTTGTGTATCATCTGACAAATTACCGATATCATCTAAAAATAACGTACCGCCGTTCGCCTGTTCAACCAAACCTTTCATATTCAGTGTTGCATCATTAACGCCATGCTGGACATGCCCAAACATTTCTCTTTGAAAAACAGTTTCATTTATTCGGCTGCAATCAACACTAACAAAAGACTCATTTTTTCGTGGACTATGCTCATGTAATGCACGCGCCACCAGTTCTTTGCCTGTGCCAGGCTCACCTAATATAACGGCACAACAATCCACATCAGCTAACTTGTCAATTGTATCAAACAAGGTTTTCATTGCCTGCGTGTCACCAATCAAACCAAACCGATTACGCCTGGAATCTAATCGGCGCTTTAGTAATTTATTTTCGTTATTAATTTGAGCAGCCTTCATGCTGCGCTCTATCATTAGCTGTAATTCATTAAAGTCAAAAGGCTTCTTGATAAAATCACTGGCACCCCGTTTCATTGCTTCCACTGCGTTTTCTACCGATGAATAACCGGTCATCACCAGCACTGGAATATCTGCATCAATCTGGCGCAACTCACTCAGCAACTCAAAACCGGTCATGCCAGGCATCCGTAAATCGGTTATCACCAGATCGGCCCCTACTTTTGAAAACTTATTCAGGCAGTTTTCCGCACTAGTGAATACCTGACAGGCGTAACCCGCATTATCACAGTTACGTTTCATGACCTTGCCGGTAATCACATCATCATCGACAAACATTATTCGTAGTTGCTTATTTGACATACACTGCCTCTGCTTTAGCATCTCGTGCCGTTTTTGATTGACTCCCTGAAGCAGGGAGAGTCTTAACTTTTGTTTTATTTTTGTTTTGACCACAGGCTTTAACCGGCAAAACAATACTGACTTTCACCCCGGTCGGAACCACTTTTTCAATATTAATTGTGCCACCATGGCGCTTAACAATTCCATAACTAACTGACAAGCCAAGCCCAGTCCCTTCACCTTCCTGCTTAGTTGTAAAGAAGGGATCGAATACTTTTGACACATTGTTATTATCAATACCTATACCGTTATCCAGTATTTCCACAACGACAAATTCATTATGAATTGTCCCTGAAATAAAGATATTACTTCCCTCTGGTGAGGCCTGTATCGCATTTAAAATAATATTAACCAGAACCTGTTGTAACATATTAGGATCGCCTACCATTTTTAATGGTGAATGAACCTGTGTAACAAGATGTATTTGTGTTGATTCTATCCGGTGATGCAATAATGACAAGGTTTCATTCAGCAGCTCGCTCATATCGAACTCTTTAAATTGCGGTTCATTTTCTTTAGCAAAATTAAGAATACCCTGCACAATATTGGCACAACGTTTTACCTCGGTTTGCAATAATTTCATATCACTGGCAGCCTGGGGATTTTTATCTTTTATTTCATCTTCGACTAAAGCGGCAAGGGACGTTATATTCATTAGCGGGTTGTTAATTTCATGTCCGATACCGGCAGCCAGTTGCCCTATCGAAGCTAAACGTTCGGACTGACAAACAGCACGTTCCGCTTTATCGCGTTCATCTTCAGCTTTTTCAAGGCAGGCAACCAGATAATTAAAAGCGCGCCCCGCAAAACCTATTTCATCTTTGGCATTGGCATCATAACGAATGGAATGCTCACCATCGGCATAGCGGGTAATAATGCTGGCCAGTAGTTGCACAGGTTTGGCAAGTTGAAAGGCCGCCCATACTGCAAAGGCCAGGCTAATAACCAGTAAAAAAGCAAGTAACATCCAGATTGACTCTCGCATATTTTTAATCGGCGCTAAAACAAAGTCGGTTGCCACTTCAATAACAATAAGCCACTGCGTATCTTTTTTCGGGTAGGGTGCAACTTTTCGATAGAAAAACATCCGCCCATCATCTTTATACAATGAGCCATAGTCACTGGAATTACGCATACTGCGCCATTCCGTCGGAGTCAGTTCAACCGATAAACGATAATCACTTCCCACCTGATTGGCAAAACGCTTAGCAGCGTCCTTGTGATATAAATAAATCCCATCACGTTGTGCATCGTTACTTACTTCAACAATATAAGCATTGCCTGGGTACCCCCCCAGTGCCGCTTCCATCGTTGAGTCCACTCGCCGTCCCCACATGTTAACACTG
>QIKU01000199.1 GCA_003232015.1 Gammaproteobacteria bacterium | reverse complement strand
TATGGTGAGGGGGTAGCGGGTTGCTGATAACAATGGATATTTGTTTTTGTAGTAATTTGTTTTTTGTTAATGTACCTTTTATTTCAATTGTGCCGCCATCGGCCAGCGGTTCGATACCGTGGTAAATGGCATTTTCCAGCAGTGGTTGCAATGTAAGTGGCGGTAACAGGGCATTATCGGGCAGGCTGTCTATTTGCCAGTCAATGGATAACCTGTCGCCTAAACGCAAAATTTCTATTTCAATATAACGCTGGCACAAATGACATTCTTCTTTAATGGTATGGGGTTTTTCATTATCGCGTAGACTGATACGAAACAGGTCGGATAAGTTTTCAACTGCAATTTCTGCCTGTTCGGGCTTGCTACGGGTAAGGCTGGCAATGGTATTGAGGCTATTAAATAAAAAGTGTGGATGGATCCGCGCCTGTAAAGAAGCAAACCGCGCTTTAGACTCGGCGGTTACTTTAAGCTTCCACTGGTGTTGTATATAAAAGTAGCGCAATATCGGGCCACTAATAAGTGCGCCGATAAGCAGGTTATGGGTTAAAAAGCTCACACGACTCTGATTGATATATTCCCAGGCGGGTACAGCCAGCGCGTAATAAGTCAGTTCACTGATAATATAAATAATGATCAGAGTAATCATATAGCTTAGGAATCCGGCAAAAGCATCGGTGAACCGCCCCAGTGAATTACGCAGTAGACAAAGTACCGCACTGCTGGTGAGGGCGCACCATTGAATAAACAGCGATACCAGGCTGAGCTGCATCCAGTGAACGGCTAAACTGCGATTGGGACTAAGCACCAGAATAAAGGCAAACAGTTGCGCAATAATAATCACAACAAACACCATGCGTATGGTACAAAGATCGGGTAAAAAAACCGATTGATTATTACTGCGTTTGAGTCGTTGGGCAAATTTAAACATTGTTTAAAGTGTACTAAACAATACCGGTTTCGTCTTGTTTTGTGCTGTCATTTAGCAGCCCATTGCGGTTAAATAAGATTGCTATTCCATGATATAATTTCGCACTCTAGACATATTAAGGTAAGCAGCATGAGCGACAAAGCGCCCACAAAATCGGTTCAAGCAAATCAAACAAGCACTGAAAAGCCCTGGGCCGGTCGATTTACCGAACCAACGGATGCTTTTGTTGAAGCCTTTACTGCTTCGGTGGGTTTTGACCAGCGACTTTATCGACAGGATATTCAGGGCTCAATTGCGCATGCACAAATGCTGGCGCATGTGGATGTATTAACGGATAACGAATGCCAGCAAATTGTGGGTGGTTTAAAGGCGATTGAAGCAGATATTACGGCGGGTAATTTTGCATGGTCGGTCGCGCTGGAAGATGTGCACATGAATATCGAGTCGGCCTTAACAAATAAAATTGGTGAAGTGGGTAAAAAATTACACACCGGCCGATCACGAAATGATCAGGTGGCCACCGATGTGCGTTTATATTTGCGAGAAGAAATCGATACCATCAGCACTGAATTAACGCGTCTGTTAAACGGCATGCTTGATAAAGCAGAAGCCGAAGCCGATACCATTATGCCCGGCTTTACCCATTTACAAATTGCGCAACCGGTGACTTTTGGCCACCATGTTTTAGCCTGGGCTGAAATGTTTGCGCGTGATGCGGAACGTTTGCAAGACTGCCGCAAGCGTGTCAACGTAATGCCTTTGGGTGCAGCTGCGCTTGCCGGTACGACCTATCCTATCGACAGAAATTTTACTGCAGAAAAACTGGGCTTCGATAAGCCAGCCGCCAATTCACTCGATGCCGTGAGTGACCGCGATTTTGTTATCGAGTTTATTTCCTGTGCGTCGATTATGATGATGCATATGTCACGCATTGCCGAAGAGCTGGTGCTATGGAGCTCGTCACTGGTTAATTTTATAGAACTGTCGGACAGCTTTTGTACCGGCTCCAGTATTATGCCGCAAAAGAAAAACCCCGATGTGCCTGAGCTGGTACGTGGTAAAACCGGGCGAATCTATGGCCATTTAATGAATATGCTCACTTTAATGAAGAGCCAGCCACTGGCTTACAATAAAGACAATCAGGAAGACAAAGAACCCTTGTTTGACACCATTGATAATCTCAAAGGCAGCATAAAAATTTATGCCGATATGTTGCCGCATATTAATGTTAACAAACAGGCGATGTACGCTGCAGCGAGTAAAGGTTTTTCTACCGCAACCGATTTAGCGGATTATCTGGTTCGAAATGGCGTACCGTTTAGAGATGCACATGAAGTGGTCGGTAAAGCCGTACGTTCAGGTGTCGAGCAGGGCAAGGATTTATCCGAATTAAAATTAGCCGAACTGCAATCCTTTAGTACAGCAATAAAAGACGATGTTTTTGACGTGTTAACGGTAGAAGGTTCGGTTGCCGCACGTGACCATTTAGGAGGTACCGCGCCTGCTCAGGTGAAGCAGGCCGTGAAGGCATTGCGTAAAAGAATTGCATTGTAAAATAAAAACTTGCAGGACTTTGGGTTAGTTATATTTATAAAAATAAAATGGTTTTTCTTGTGTATCATTATCGATACACAATATTATTTGCGTATCAGATGTATTGCTAATTGATATATAAATTGGCACCACGCCAGAGGTCTTGCTTTTTGACTTTGCAATGTGTGCCCCTGCTTTTTTTAAATGGCTTAATCAAGAAAAGCACATTCCTTCTAATCCTGCATCCGATTTTCAGTTACCGAGACTCCCTAAGCGTTTACCAAAAGATATTTTATCCATTGCTGAAATTAATAGCATGTTAAATCACACGAGTATCTTTGGTAATATCGGTATACGTGATCGCGCTATCATGGAAACCTTTTACTCAACCGGTGTACGTCGTATGGAATTGGTTGGGCTGCGGTTGCAAGATTTTGATGATGAGCGTGGTACCTTAACCATCTTTGATGGAAAATGGAAAAAAGACCGTGTGGTACCGATTGGTGAGCGAGCCAGCATTTGGGTTAAGAAATATCTGGCAGAGGTAAGGCCAAAATTAGTGCGTGATGATGACTCTGGCCATATCTTTTTAACCGATTACGGTGAAGCGTTTATTTTGAATCGTATTTCAGACCTAGTAAAGAAGTATATGAATGCCTGTGGTATCAACAAACGGGGTTCATGTCATCTGTTTCGTCATGCGATGGTGACGCACATGTTGGAGAACGGTGCTGATATTCGATTTATACAAGCGATGCTGGGGCATGAGAACTTGTCTTCGACTGAGATTTATACGCAGGTTTCGATTAAGAAGTTGAAGCAGGTTCATGCGGCGACGCATCCTGCTTGTTAGGTCATTTAGGGTTTAAAGCTGCTTAAATAATCCTGCAATCCTGCAATCCTGCAATCCTGCAATCCTGCAATTCTGCTTCCAAAATCAGTCGAAAGAGGCTAAACTTAGATTATTAGCCCAAATAAGGTTTTATTAATAACCATTAAAAACAAAGAGTTATATATATCGTGGACGAATTAAGTGTACCAAGCGAAGATTTAGCCCAAGTGATAAGGTTGGCTTTATCTGAGAAAAATGAAGATGTACGCTTGTTTGTAGCTCGCCTCGTACGTAAATATCGAAATTCTGATCCTAATTTGTCTGAACAACTCAATTTATTCTTACAAAGCAAAACATCAAAATCTCGTAGTCCGTTACGAAAAGTGAGTAAACCCGAGGTTTTGACTGATGAGGATACGTTACCTATTGATGATGAGTCTCGCTTGTCGTTATTAAAGGTATCGAATGGTGATTTAAGTTGTGACGCCCCATTAATGTCAGATCACTTAGAAGAAATCCTAAATCAGCTAATAGAAGAAAGACGTCAAATAGATCGACTTATGGCCGCTGGATTAGAGCCAACTAGATCATCTATTTTTGTTGGGGCTCCTGGAGTGGGTAAAACACTTACTGCTCGCTGGCTAGCTGCTCAATTAAACATGCCATTTTATACCCTAGATTTAACGGCTGTGATGAGTAGTTTACTTGGACGTAGTGGGAATAACCTAAGAGCTGCACTTGATTTCGCAAAGCGAACCCCTTGTGTATTATTGCTGGATGAAATTGACGCAATTGCAAAAAAACGTAGTGATGATTCTGACATTGGTGAGCTTAAACGTTTAGTGACTGTGATTTTACAGGAAGTAGATGATTGGCAAGCAAGTAGTTTACTTTTAGCGGCTACAAACCATCCTGAATTGATCGATCCTGCTCTTTGGAGGCGTTTTGATTTAGTCATCAATTTTGATTTACCCGAGTCACTTTCAATTAAAGATGCAATAAAGCGTTTTCTGGGGCCTGATTATGCAATGTTTGCTAGTTGGATCGATGTTTTAATATTTGCTTTTAAAGGGCAATCGTTTAGTGATATTGAAAGAACAATACAAAGATTTCGTCGAGCTTTGGTATTAGGTTTATCTACTGATAGTGAACTTGTTGAAGAGTTTATTAAAGATAGAATTGGCGATATGGATCATAAATCAAGAATCGAGGTAGCAATAAAGCTTGCAGAAAAATCAAGTATGTCTCAACACGCAATTTCAAGCAGTACTGGCGTGAGTAGAGATACCATTAGAAAACACATGAAAAAAATGTAAGTTTACTAAAAGGACAATTATAAATGGGGACAACTAATTTTTTGATAGGACGTGGGGAATTACTTACTCGAGCTATAAAAGCACCAGGAGGCGGTCGTCCTAAACCAGAAGTTTATACTTTTTCTGAAGCTAAACAAATATTGAAACCACAGCTTAAAGACATGGTCGGTCATTTAAATTCTCTTCCTGATGCTGCTTGCCCTGGAAACTTTGGTGTTGTACGGATGGCAATGAATCCTAGCTACATCGCAAAATCTTATTTTCCAAGTACGATGTTGCGTTCAGTTGGACTTGAATCAGTTGGAAGTCGGAATGTAAAACTGACACCAAGGAAATGGAGTAAGCAAGGTGAACCGATTGAATGTTCAACCACAGAACTGTTTATTGCTGGCAAACGAGATGCTTTTCATTATTTAACTCAATGGGTTGATCATATAGAATATACATCAAGTGAAGCCATTGATTTTTCACGTGTTGAAAGATTCTCTGACTTTACTTCTGAAGAACGTATCCGAAATTATGGAATTGATGAAACTAATTTCTTTGAAGTTGGGATACATTTACTTCCCGATGAACAGCCATCATTTATTCAAACTGCTTTTGAGGCTTTTGTACAAAAGCTAGATATTATCGTACACACTGAATTTGGATTTAGGGCTGGAAATTTATGGTTTGTTCCAGTTGAATGTGAATATGGTTTGCTTCAGCTATTATCAGATTTTACTTTTATCAGAATTATACGCGCTGTTCCTAAATTAAGAGGACTTCGCCCAGCAACTCGATCATCAGGGATATCCGTTAAATGTAATTTGCCAACAGAAAAGCCGTTGTCATCTGAGCCACGAGTTGCAATATTAGATGGAGGGCTACCAGATAAGCACCCTATAAACCCATGGCTTCGTGCATACCGTAAGCTAGAACCGAATGCGGCCGATGATATAGAGAGTGTTGAACATGGTTTGGGAGTGACTTCAGCGTTTTTATTTGGCGCAATTAAACCCAACAGTGTCGCTGAAAGACCATATTCTTATGTGGATCATGTTCGTGTACTAGATGATGATTCAGATACTGAGGATCCGTTGGAGTTATACCGCACTTTAGGATTTGTAGAACAAGTTTTGTTATCTCGGCAATATGAGTTTATTAATCTTAGTCTTGGACCTGATTTACCTATTGAAGATTCAGATGTTCATGCTTGGACATCGGTTATTGATGATCTGTTAAGTGACGGCGATACATTTATGACTGTTGCTATCGGTAACAATGGTGATCTGGACCATGGGTCAGGGAATGTCAGAGTACAAGTGCCATCTGATTGCGTGAATGCAATCGCCGTTGGGGCATCAAATGATACTGATTCAAATTGGGAACGTGCTACTTACAGTGCAATAGGTCCTGGTCGCAGTCCTGGAGTGATTAAACCAGACTTGATGGCATTTGGCGGAGCTGCTTCTAAATATTTTCATGTCTTAGCACCGAAGAAAAATCCGGAGTTAGACCCACAATTAGGCACTAGCTTTGCGTCACCATATCTTTTACGAAGTGCTGTTGGAATAAGGGCTACACTTGGTTCAGAGCTTTCTCCATTAGCAATTAAAGCGCTGCTTGTTCATAGTGCAGATCAATCGAGTCATCACGCTCATCATGTTGGCTGGGGTAAAATTCCAGAAGATTTAACGACGATAATTACATGCGAACCTGGAGTAGCACGTATAGTATATCAAGGTGAATTGAAGCCAAGTAAGTATTTGCGAGCAACTCTTCCTCTACCTAATGGAGGTTTGACAGGACGAATACGGTTAAAGGCTACTTTTTGTTATGCGTGTCCAGTGGATCCACAAGATACTTCAGCATATACACGAGCTGGTCTAGATATAGTTTTTAGGCCAAATGCAAAGAACATAAAGAAAAATCATAAAAATGAAGATAAAAAGAATGCGGAAACAAGAAGTTTTTTCAGTGCAAGTAAATTTGCAACTGAAGAAGAGCGACGCTCTGATGTTGGTAAATGGGAAACAGTGCTTCATGGTGATGTGGGAATGTTGGGGAAAACGTTAGATAGACCTGTTTTTGATATTCACTATAATGCTCGCGAAGCAGGAGGAGCAACAAAGGTAGCCGATAGAATTCGGTATGCTTTAATAATTACAGTGGAAGCACCTAAACATGCTGATCTTTACAATGACATTTTAAGGGCATATGCGAATATATTAATGCCAATTCAGCCACTGATACCTTTACCGATTAAGACTTAGAGATTATATTTTTTTATTCAATGAATAAATTAGGAGAGAAAATGAGATTACATGAAGTTATAGGGAATATTATAAAGTCCAACAGCTCATATATTACTCTGAGTTTAGATGTTTCTGATGTGAAAGATAGAGGGGTTTTTAATGAAGTATTAGATAAAGGTGGATGGGTTAAGGTTGGAGGAGTAACTACTGTATGGCAGAAAGCCATACCTTTTGGCGATGAGTTTGATAAAAACAAATTGAATGTATTGCTCGATAAAGCAATAAAAAAATCTAAAGCGGGAAAAGTTTCAGCTGTATATGTTGTTGGAACCAAAGCAAAAAAAGTATAATCCTGCTTTTTTAATTTTATGACAATGAGTTACCCCTAATTGTAAGAAAGCTAAAAGAAGTGATTGACTTGATCTGAACTGTAAAGCATACACAACTAGTAAATTTATAATATTAGTTTATTGGAAATTAAAATTAAGAACTGGGACGTTATGATTTATGCATATTAGCTCACTTAAAATTAGAAATTATCGAAACTTCATAAACTCTGAATTTATATTTAACAAAGGTGTAAACACAATACTTGGCGAGAATGGTTCTGGAAAAACGAACGCATTGTTTGCACTTCGTTTGCTATTAGATGACACCTTGCCAAGAAATATCACCAAGCTAAAAGATAGCGATTTTTGCAGGAACATTGGTGACTGGAAAGGACATTGGATTATTATTTCAGTTGACTTTGATGAGCTTGCAACATCAGAAGGTTGCCAAATGCTAAAACATGCTGCTGGCCACATGGATGGTAGTGATACGGGTACATTGACATACAGGTTCGTCAGCAAAGGAAAAGGGGTCAAATCACTTGTATAATAATACTTAGTCCGCTACATTTATTAAATGCCAAGGCCTGAAAGAATCGAATATGAAAATGCTGCTTACCATGTAATGAATCGTGGTC
>QIKU01000220.1 GCA_003232015.1 Gammaproteobacteria bacterium | reverse complement strand
ATCATTTGCCATGCACTTTGCCCATCTTTAGCTGTTTCTATCTTGTAACCGTCTGACATTAAGCTTAAGTATTCCGATATAATATCTAAATTAAACTCTTCGTCATCGGCCACTAAAAAACGGATATTATCATTCATATTTGGAACTCACTCGTATAAACTGCGTCGCTACGCAGCTAGATACTTATCGGCTGCGACCAATTGAGGGTTAATTCAAATTGCGACTTATGGATAGTTTAGTTGACTTAGATCAAGATATTCTGTGAAATATTACCATTTTTTATAAATATTCATTATTTCATTATATTAACCCGTACTAATGTATTGTTAAAAGGGATAATACTTGATATAATTACTCAGGTATTATAAACAATTTAGGAGCTCAACAAATGCAAGCAGAAGTCGATGGCAAAACTATCCAGTTAAGTGAAGCGGGTTGGTTAGAAAATTTGGATGAATGGAGCGAAGGTCTTGCTGCACAAATCGCAATTAGTGAAAAAATTGGTGATTTAACCGAAGAACACTGGAACATTATTAATTTAGCACGTGAGTATTTTTCAGATAATGGTGCTGTTTGCGAACCCCGCAATTTTTCTAAAATGATGAAAGAAAAATACGGAAAAGATAAAAGCAGCCAGAAATATATTTACTCTTTATTCCCAACCGGATTAATCAAGTGCGCAAATAAAGTTGCTGGCCTGCCCCGCCCTAAAGGCTGTAGTTAAGATTTAATCTATATTGAAATATAAAAAAGGTTCACAAGAACCTTTTTTTTCTGTCAGTATTTATTTATTCAACTGCAAGCGAAGCCTGAACGCAGCGTAGCAAATGATAATCGAAACTACCGTCAAGCGCGTCATACACGGGTTTTAATTTTTGGCTTTCATCACTAAACGTTGCTAATGCATTTTGTATTGTTTTAAGTTCTGTTTCACTTAACTCAACAACCTGCTGCAACTCAACATGTCCTGACTCAATCGACTGAGCTAAATGATTATATATGGTTGTGGGTTTTAGATTGCGTTGCAAAGCTATTTCTTCGGCCTTAATACCGCTACGCAATAGTTGCAAAGTTTCATCGACAGTATCCGTTGATATAGAAGCAGTGCATAGACTATGTTGTTTGATTACCGCTAAAAAATCTTCAGCATAGGCTTTAAGTTTTTTCTCTCCTACACCTGTAATCTTTGAAAATTGTTGCTGGGTTTGCGGTTGCCGTTCAACCATTTCCATTAAGGCGGCATCGTGGAATATAACATAGGGTGGCACCCCTTTTTCATCGGCCAATGTTTTTCGACAGGCTCGCAATGCTTCCCATAAAGCATTGTCTACCTCTTTAATATTATTTTTTACTTTGCGGCCACGTTGCTGTGCTTTTTCCTGTTTGGTTTCTTTGCGTAACATTAATGTTTGTTCGCCGCGTAAAACGGGACGGCACTGTTCGGTTAACAGCAGGTTGCCAAAGCCTTCCATATCCACGGCCAGTAAATCTCGCGCAATTAATTGGCGGAAGATACTACGCCATTGTTTTACTTCTATCTCTTTACCAATTCCATAGACACTGAGTTTGTCATGACTAAACTGTTTAATACGTGCATGATCTTTACCCGTTAAAACATCAATCAAATAATTAACCCCAAAACGCTGGTTAGTTTTATACACGCAAGACAAGGCTTTTTGTGCCACCTCAGTTGCGTCCCACGTTTCAACAGGGGTAATGCAGGTATCGCAATTGCCACAGGGCTTATCTAAGTTATCGGAAAAATATTTTAACAGTGCCTGTCTGCGGCAAGTGGTGAGTTCACTAAAACCTAACATAGACTGTAGTTTGTGGTGTTCAACACGCTTATGCGCTTCGTCTGCATTGGATGTTTCCATCATTTTCTTTAACGTAATGACATCCTGCAAGCCGTACATCATCCATGCATTGGCCGGTTGGCCGTCACGCCCAGCCCGGCCTGTTTCCTGGTAATAGGCTTCAATACTTTTTGGTAAGTTTAAATGTGCCACGAATCGAACATCGGGCTTATCAATGCCCATACCAAAGGCAATAGTGGCAACAATAATAACGCTTTCTTCGCTTAAGAAACGCTGCTGGTTGGTTTGCCGCACACCTATCGCTAAACCTGCATGGTAAGGCAAGGCGGTTAAACCTTTTGCACTTAACCACTGTGCTGTTTGTTCTACTTTTTTGCGTGACAGGCAATAAACAATACCGGCATCCTTTTCATGTTCGTTTATAATAAAACGATACAACTGATCACGTGCGTTGCCCTGCCCCTGTGAAATGCGGTAACAAATATTAGGCCGGTCAAAACTGGAAACGAATAAAGTGGCTTTATCTAAACTTAAACGCTGAATAATTTCACGCCGTGTCGGTTCGTCAGCCGTGGCGGTTAACGCAATGCGCGGAATGTCGGGGAAGCGTTGATGCAAAACAGAAAGCTGGATGTATTCCGGCCGAAAGTCATGCCCCCACTGTGACACGCAATGGGCTTCATCAATGGCAAATATTGCTAATGGTGCGCGGTCGAGTAAATTTAAAAAGCGCTCGGTCATTAAGCGCTCAGGGGCAACGTAAAGTAAATCCAGATCACCACGCAGCAGTTGCTGTTCAATATCATTCGCACTTGCAGCAGCAAGCGTTGAATTCAGGAACTCGGCACGCACACCGAGTTGCTTCAAAGCCACCACTTGATCTTGCATCAGCGCAATCAATGGGGAAACAACAATGCCTACACCATCGCGTGCCATTGCAGGGATTTGGTAACATAAGGATTTACCCCCACCCGTAGGCATCAACACAACCGCATCGCTACCATTAATAACTTGCCTGATAATTTCTTGCTGATGGTAGCGGAATTCAGAATAACCAAAAACGCTATTTAATATTGTAAGAGCTTTATCGTCCATGTTTTAACATTTTAACACTGTTCCCAGGGCAAGCCATCAAACCGCCAGCCAGCATGGCTGCTACGATGGTGGTGGTCGTCCAGTTCACCTTCAAAGCCATCGGCCACATTGTATACCTGCTTTAAGCCTTCGTTGATGAGTAATGTGCCCGCTTCGTGTGAGCGTTTGCCACTGCGGCAAATTAAGATAATGGGGACATCATTATTGTCTTCGATAGTAGACACACCACCTAAAATCAACTGCCGAATGTCACGAACAAAATGTGGATTAATGTCCCAGTCAGGTTCATCTATCCAGGGAATATGCAGCGCGCCAACGGGGTGACCAATAAATAAAAATTCCATGTGTGAACGTACATCAATTAATAAGGAACCCGGCGCCTGCTGCAGTTCATACGCTTTTTCAGGAGTGAGTGTCTCCACCGTTGCCATTGTTTTGCTCCTTTATAAATAAACAGAGCTTACTGCTTTTATCGAAGTATTTCGAGTGTCCCTGAAATTTAATTCACATTATAATTAAGAGTAGCGATATAACAGCCTGCTTTGTGTTATAATTGCAGTTCAAAAATCAGGTGCACTCCGGTCTGCACCCCGTTATCGCGGTAATTACCTCGAAATACATACATTGTTTCCGCCTGGACCGTTCCTTGTAGGTGCCTTGGGCACACGTTGGATAGGCTGATCCCACACTTGTTCTGGAGAACATCTTACATGTCATTTGAATCCCTCGGCTTAAGAGCCGAATTACTCCGTGCTGTTTCCGAAAAAGGCTACAGCGAACCCACCCCTATCCAAAAACAGGCCATTCCCATTATTATGGAAGGTCGCGATTTAATGGGTGGTGCACAAACTGGTACAGGTAAAACGGCTGGCTTTACACTGCCATTACTCGAACGCTTAATGGCAACCAATAAACCAGGCAAAGGCCGCCGCCCTATTCGTGCACTCATATTAACGCCCACCCGCGAGCTGGCAGCACAAGTCCATGAAAGTGTACAAACCTATGGTCGGCACTTGCCACTAAAGTCAACCGTGGTTTTTGGTGGCGTTAGTATTAACCCGCAGAAAATGAAACTGATTAAAGGCGTGGATATTCTAGTGGCCACACCGGGGCGTTTGTTAGATCACATCAGTCAAAATTCAGCCAATTTGTCAAAGGTTGATATTTTGGTGCTGGATGAAGCTGATCGCATGCTCGACATGGGTTTTATTCATGATATTCGTAAAGTGCTGGCCTTACTGCCAAAAGAAAAACAAACCTTATTATTCTCAGCGACCTTCTCGAGTGACATTAAAAAACTCGCTAATACCCTGCTGCATTCACCGGCACTCATTGAGGTTGCACAACGAAATACTACCGCAGAACGTGTAACCCAGGTTGTCCACCATGTTGACAAAAACCGTAAACGTGAGTTACTTTCATTTTTAATCGGTTCAAACAACTGGGAACAGATACTGGTATTTAACCGCACCAAACACGGAGCCAATCGTCTTGCCGAGCAATTAAGCAATGACGGTATCACGGCTGCTGCTATTCATGGTAATAAAAGCCAGGGCGCACGCACAAGAGCACTGGCCGATTTTAAATCCGGCAAGATCCGTGTACTGGTTGCAACCGATATTGCCGCACGTGGCCTGGATATTAATCAACTCCCGCATGTGGTTAACTTTGAATTACCCAACGTGGCTGAAGACTATGTACACCGTATTGGCCGTACCGGACGTGCCGGTAACGAGGGCGAAGCCATGTCACTTGTTTGCGTTGACGAGCTAAAACTACTCAAAGATATTGAACGCTTGATAAAACAGGACATATCTAAAGTTGAAATCGACGGCTACAAGCCAGACCCGTCCATTAAAGCCGAGCCTATTAACAAAGGCCGTGGCGGCAGGCAACAACAAAAAAGTGGCGGGCGCTCAGGTAATCGATCTAGTCAACGCCCGGCCAGTAGAAATAAACGCGCCGGTACTAAAAGAGCCACATCGCAAGATCAGCGTTCTGCCAATGGTAAGCGACGTTCGAATAACAAAAGCCGCGCTACAACGTAGTTAATAAAAATGGACGTTCTATCGCAAGCCGTTTTAGGCGGCAGCCTCTCGCAATCCATTGCGAAAGACAGAACAAAGCAATGGACTGCGCTGTTCATTGGCGCACTGGCGGGAATGGCGCCGGATCTTGATGTGTTTATTCGCTCGGCTGACGATCCTTTATTATTTTTAGAATTTCACCGTCAGTTTACCCATTCCCTGTTTTTTATTCCCTTTGGTGCATTATTTTGCACATTGCTGTTTTACCCCTTTGCAAAAAACAAGCTCAGCTTTAAACAAATTTATATATTTTCATTCGCTGGGTTTGCAACACATGGCTTACTCGACGCCTGCACCTCGTATGGCACACAACTGTTCTGGCCTTTGTCCAATGAGCGTGTTGCCTGGAGCATTATTTCGATTGTCGACCCCTTATTCACGTTACCTGTTCTTATTTTAATTATATTTGCAGCCATTAAGAAGAAACCCTTCATTGCAAAAATTGCTTTTGCCTATGCCATTGTCTTTTTGGGCCTGGGAGTTGTCCAGAAGCAGCGAGCCGAAACGGCTCTTTATAGTCTTGCTGAACAACGCGGCCATCAGGTTGAACGTATTCGCGTTAAGCCCAGTTTTGCCAATCGGCATGTATGGAAACTTATTTATGAATACAACGGTCGCTATTATGTCGATGCGACAGAACTTCTATGGGATACAAAAATTATTCCCGGCACATCCATACAAAAACTGAACATTAAACGTGACCTTCCATGGTTAACGCCAAATAGCTTGCAAGCAAACGATGTTGAGCGTTTCCGCTGGTTTTCAGACGACTTTCTTGCCATTGATCCGGCAAGCCCCGATACAATTATGGATGTACGCTATTCCCTCTTACCAAACAATGTAAAACTAATGTGGGGAATTAAACTTATCCAACAAAGCGCCCCCCCCCTGGATACACATGTCAGGTTTATTGTTAATCGAAAACTAAGGGCGCAAAGCCGAAAGCAATTTATTGATATGTTGTTTTAGGGGCTAAAACACAGTACTGATTACTGCATTGACGTGTCATAATATTTAAAGCGGTTTTTGCCTTCTTTTTTTGCCTTATACATTGCAATGTCTGCATGTTTTACCAGCGTATTCATATCTTCACTGTTATCGGGGAAAAAACTAATACCTAGACTGGCCGATACATTAAATTCCAGTTCATGCAAAAAATAATCTTCCTGGATAACTGCTAGAATTTTTATTGCAATAGCATCAATCGATTCAATTCTGTCAACATCATTAATAATAATGGTGAACTCATCGCCACCAATACGTGCCAGCGTATCAGACTCTCGCAATACGGCAGTTACCCGCTTACTGACCTGCTGCAATAATTCATCCCCCACACCATGACCATATTCATCGTTCACCTGCTTAAAACCATCAAGATCCATAAACATTACTGCAATTTTCTGGTCATTACGTTTAGCGCGTGATACGGACTGTCGTAAACGATCATAAAACAGCATACGATTGGGCAAATTGCACAGGCTGTCATAATGAGCCAGATGATATAAACGTTCATCACCCTCATTTTTTGCAGACACATCCGAAAAAATACCAATATAGTGACTGGTATCTCCAGTATTGTTAAGCACTGCCGTAATGGATAACCATGCAGGATAAACTTCACTGTTCTTGCGCCTGTTCCATACTTCACCCTGCCAGCGTTTTTCTCGCAGCAACACATCCCACATGCGCTCATAAAAACCTTTATCATGATTACCTGAATGTAAAATGCTCGGCTTCTTACCCAGCACTTCTTCTTTAGTATATTGCGTAACGTTTACGAAGGCCTGATTTACATTTAAAATGCAGCTAGCTGCATCGGTAATCATCACACCTTCTTCGGCATTTTCAAAAACCTTACCCATAAGTTTCGCGACTAACTGAAGGTTAGCCTTAATCCTGTTCTTTAGCTCGGTAATCTGGGAGCGCAATTCATGCGTTAATAATATAAAACGGTCATACTCATCTACACAAATATTCTCCTGTCGACCCGCATGAGCTAACAAGCTACTTGCCAGCTTTAACATTTCCCCATGAATAGCGCCCAGCATTTTAAAGGCTGGCATTTCAATTAACTCTTTATCTTGAACGCCGTGATACCAGCGGTTGAAATACTCATCCGTTATTAGTATGTTTTGAATTTGCTTGCGTTCAGTAACCGTATGGCAAATAATTGCACGATTTAATTCTGACAACCAGTTAATATGGAATTCAACAACCAGGTCAATTTCATTAATACAATTATCAAGCTCACTTTCGGTGAGCTTTTGGAACAGAGATAGACCCATAAATAACAATCACCCCTAATTGTTAACAACTCTTACCAGTATGAGCTAAAAACTAATTATTTCCAGATAACAAGCCTGTTTATACCCATAATATAAATTATAATTGATTTTAATCAATTTAAAGTTATATTATCTGCATTTATGGCACTACTGGCTTCTACAATATATGCCGGTGTAGTGCATTAAACAATGAGATTATTTTGAATAAAACAAACAAAATAGCAATTTTTGCTGATGTACAGAATATTTATTACACCACCCGTGATGCCTATCAACGCCAGTTTAATTACCGAAAATTCTGGCAGTTAATTACTGAACAAGGTGAAATAATTCAGGCAACTGCTTATGCTATTCACCGTGGTGACAACCAGCAAATTAAGTTTCAAGATGCACTTAAACACATTGGCTTTAATGTAAAACTGAAGCCTTATATACAACGCAGTGATGGTTCGGCAAAAGGTGACTGGGACGTTGGTATTACAATTGACATTCTCGATGCAGTAACCGATGTGGATACCATCATACTGTTATCGGGTGATGGTGACTTTGACCTGTTACTCGAAA
>QIKU01000008.1 GCA_003232015.1 Gammaproteobacteria bacterium | reverse complement strand
GGGGGAGCTTCATGGCTAGCACAGTCACCAGAAACAAAGACGTTTGTTAATCCTTTAACTTGCCCATGTTTATCGGCGTCGATCTGACCACCAGCAGAAACGGGCAAACAGGATTTTTTTACAAGTTCTGAGCCGGTTATACCCGGCGAGAAAAGGATCAGATCAGCTTTTCGAAATGAACCGTCTGTATCACGCATTCCGCCAGCAACAAACTCAGCAGGTTCATAACCATAATCAAGTATAATGCCACGCTCTTCCAGCCTGTCCGTGATCATTCCTTGATCATCGGCACTCAGGTTTGGCGAAAAGAAATGTATCTCGAATTTATCACGCCGACCTTTAGCTTTTAACGCATAATCAAGCAGGCCCGCGCATTCATACATTTGCCCCGCTCGCCCGGAAACAAAACCATCTTTTTTGTTTATTTTGAAGCCTAGATAAATAACCCCACTATCCAAAGCCTGTAGCTTTTGCATGAATATTTCCATGCTGTCAGGCCCATCACATGGAGACAAAGTATGTTCTCGTGTTCCCGGAATGTCGTCTTTTAAAAAGGCCGGCCCAATCCCGACAAAAAGAGCATCATTTGTATGCTCGCCGTTACTCGTAACAACCTTTCTCCCGCCATCCTGAATATCAATTACAACATCATTAATAAATCGAATGTTTCTTCTTTTTAAATAGGGCTTGATATTGACGGTGATACCTTTTTTATTTTTTTTCCCCGTTATAAATTCTGGGATTGCCGGGAAATAAATAAAGTTACCATTACCGATAACCGTAATCTCATGCCGTGCATAAGTCCTTCGAACAAACCAGAATAATAACGGAAAAACAGGCATAACAAGAAAATACTGGATAAAAAATAATGACGCAAAGCCATTGCCTATGATGGTTACTTTTTTCGTCATTTACCTCAGCCCTTCATAACAAAACACAAAAACACCGTGCTCTTATCAATTTCACGTTTTAGCGCTCCGCGCAAGAAACACATTGTATAATGGTACCCATATCAGCGCAAAATACCAGCCATAAGCATAGGTTTCGAACAGGCCAATCGTAAAGCCTTTCCAGCTTAACTCAAACCCCGGCAACAGCTTATGCCAGGCCTCGTGCATAGCAAAGCCGGGAAATACCAGATCAAATGCAACGCACAAGATATAGCTAATAACCAGAAATATACTCGACGCATGTCCTATTGCTAACAATGACAATCGTGTATTCATACATCACCTCCATTCATCTTAGCTTGTTTAAGATATCTGTCTGGATCAGCTTCGAATTCATCCAGACAGGAGCGAGAACAAAATCGATACAAAGTACCGTCATGCATTTTTCCGTAACCCTTTTCAACATCAACCTCCACCCCACACACAGGATCGACATCTTTATCCCTGCTTTTATGGTTAGCATGTTTCCCATGCGTCATATGAGCGCCGCAACCATATCGCATCATCACATAAATTAACCCTGCAAATATTAAAAACGATACCCAGTCACCCATAGATCATCTCCAAATATTATTACAGCATCACCTAACTTGTATCGTTAGATAACCGGTTACTTTTCGACTTTGCTTTTAAGAATTCCATCCACTGACTAACGGGAGGGAAAAATGCCGGCAAACTGTTTGTATAATCTAAATATTCCTGCCCAACTTGTTGGCGCATATTTTTTTCTTCGTAATAGGCAAGATGCACATAGGCAAAAATCAATATTGGCGCCATAATCACCGTTAACAGTGTTGGCCATTGAATTAAAAAACCGACAATAACTAAAAACAGACCTGTGTATTGCGGGTGCCGTACATAGGCATACACACCATCCGTGACCAATCCTGTATGTGCGGCATGAATGAGCCGCCAACCTTTTGATAACAAAACATAGCCACTGATCATTACAGTCAAACTCAGCCCCATAACCAGCGCCCATGCCAGATCGGAACCACCGAACACAACCACCCAGAGATGTCCGTATTTATGACTATACGGTTGCAAAACTGGATAGGCTTCACCCAGCCAGCCACTGAGTAAATAAATACTGAGCGGAAAGCCGTACATTTCGCTGAATAATGCCACCAGAAAGGCGGTAACGATACCCAGGTTACGCCATTCCAGACGCCCCTTTGGCGGCAGAAAACTTAGAAAGAAAAACAAAAAAAGACCTACGTTAAAGGCAACGATAATCCACATACCATAAGCGTATTCATCCGACAATGTATTCTCCTTAACCTGCTTATTTCAAGTCAAAATAAATTTTCCTAACAATTCCTTCTCATCAATAATCTGAAGTCGGTTTGTTTTCAACATCTTCCCCACCTGGCATTGTGCCAAGGGGGAAATTTGAACTTATTTAGCAAACTGTTTGCGCATATAACCAACTGTATTCTCGATGTCTTTTTTCGTTAGATCTGGATTTCCGCCATTTGCTGGCATGGCCATCGGCGAACGAGGACTCTGGAAACCACTCATTATGTTTTTGACCAGTGTCTCATCACTCTTACTCAGAGGCCCATTTTTACTATTGAAGTTTGGTACACCAGGGAAGTTACCTTTTCCATTGGCACCATGACATGCAACACAGGTCTGGCCATAAACATCCTTACCCGACAAAGTGCTAATGCTATCGTTGCTAGAGGCTGTAACAGGAACCCTTATAGAGGTATTTGAGCCTTGCAGGAAAGTTAAGACATCACGGGTTTCTGCACCAGTCAACCCAGCTCGCACCCGCATATGAAAAGCCGTCGAGATCCATTGATCATCACGCAACTCATTAGCAGCACGAATATTATGACAACGCCCACAATTCTCGGCCCAGGTTATAGCGCCCTTCTGGAAATCGCCCGGTGGCGGATAATCTGCTCCGGTAAAACCAGTAACCGGCACGGACATGAGAAACACCGTTAACACAAGTGTGTTTATCGGGGTAAACATATTTTTACAATTCAGGATTTTCATTTTTCGCTCTCCATTAAAAACCATAAGCCAGCTGAAACATTAAGCGGTCGTCATTTGCGGTAGTACCTGCTTCACCATCATTAGCTTCATATGCAACCTTGCCAATGACACTGTTGGTAAACAGATAATTTACCCCTAACACCCATTGCTTCTGATCTTTGTTAGTTCCTACACTGTCGAAGTCCGTATAACGAACAGCAGCCTCGAACTTGGTCGGTAGAAATTTATAGGCAAACTGGGTATACCAGGTGGTCCAGTCTGCACCCGCCGAAGCCGATGCTCCTGTGGTCGCATCGCCCACTTCGGATTTAACGTACTCGCCTCGAACAGAAATTCCTTTCATTTGCCAGGCAAAATCAAAACCTAGCACATCGTAATCACGTACCTGTTCATTGGCCAGAGCGGGTGCCCCGGTTCCCTCAACACTGGTTACCGTTGCCTTACCGATTGCCGCTGACAGGCCCAGTTCTAAACTGGGCATTGGTAAAATGGCAAAACGCCCACCGATGACTTTTTTATTATCCGTATCCGAATTCTTACCCTCTGCTTCCACGCCATCTAATTCAAACTCAGCACCGTCCCACTCAGTAATTAACTCAGGGCCATTGCCAACAAATATTGCGTAGTTGCTGCGAACACCAACTACCGGAAACCCCCCACGTAATTGCATGCCAACTTCGGATACCGGTGCAGCGCCATCATGCCCGAAGCCGGGAGGAGCCGACGGAAGTTTGTTGATCCATGACGGATGCAGGTTTTGTCGAAATTGGCCAATGGGACTAAGAAACTTACCGGCAACGAAAGCAATATAATCGTTTAAAAAAAGATCAATGGTTAGATATTCAAGTGTTACTTCCGTGCTACCATCCGCACCTACTTCGAATTCCAGTTCTGATTCCAGCATGACCAGATCGCGATATTGATAATGAAAGATGGGGGAAAATCTGCCAACACTAAAACTATCGTTGGCGTTTTCGTTATTCGTATAGCCTACGTCGGCATAACCGGACATATGGATCAACGTGCTGGGTTCCTTCCATTCGGCTGCTTTTTGAACCTCCTTTTTTAATTCCTCGACATCAGCCCTGAGTTTCTCGATCTCGGTTACAGCTAACACATTCCCGCTGAACGCAATGCCCATAGCTGAAACAAGCGCCTTCAATTTTAGATTCATTTTAATTTCCCTCTCATACTTGTTTGAATTAATTTATCCGATTACATTCAGATAAGCGTTAACGCCTAAATTTTTCTCTACGTCAGACTACTCTAAAAATAAATTTTATACGTTACTCTACGATGGCCATCTGATGCCCTTCTCCAGCGGGTAATTTTATGACCCCAACCTTCTTCATGGTTTTTTGATCCACCACCCATATAATGGGTTTTTTACGGCTGGAGACATAAACTTTGCCCGTCCCGGTAATCGTATTCAGATGATAAGGTTCCGGTAACAAAGATAGTTCACGCTGCACACCCGTTTCGGTATCCACGGCCACCAGTTTATTTTCTTTCTTACTGCTGGCGAAAAAAGTCTTGCCATCATCCCCCATATCCAGGCCATGGGTGGCTTTACCAATGGTATATTTTTTTATTATTTTTCCTGACTCAATGGCTACCGCCGCAACCTTGCCGATACGCGGATTGGTTACATAAATTATTTTTTCATCTTTTGAGAAAATCATATGTTCTGGAGCCGGGCCGGATTCAAGCTTGCGTGTAACCTTCCAGTTTTTTAGATCAATTTCAGCAATTGAATTATCACCTGTATTGCTGACGAAGGCTTTTTTACCATCCCGCGTAATTAGTGTGAAGTTAGGAACTTTCCCAGTAGCAATCGTTTTAACCAATTTATTTTCTTCAACATCTACTACGCTCACGTTGCCACGCATGCCATGCGTGGATAACACATACTTTCCATCGGGCGTGATCGCCTGATGATGCGACCAACCGGCAACATCAATAGTAGACATAACATGACCATGCGCCGGATGGATAAAAAATAGCTTGCTGTTAAGCGTGTCTTTTGGCTGGTTTTTTTTGAGCGGCGTCTCAGTGAGACTCCCGGCAATAAGATATTCGCCATCCGGGGTTGCAACCAGACCATGTGCATTAATTACATCGGGATAAGATGCGATAATAACATCGGTCGCCGCATCGACTGCAATAACCTGATTAGCAGAACCAAGTGGTATATAGACAGTTGGGCTTGCATGCACAACATTACTATAAATAAAAATGGTGGCGGCCAGGCCAGATAATATAACGTTATGTTTCATGATGGTTTCCTCTTAGTATGAAATCCGTTTTTAACAACCAAATTCAAGCAGATGTTTTGCATATTACTTAACTTAATCTTTCCTGCGAATATATATAGTATATTTCAGTATTAATAAATTAGTTGTATTGACATAGGTCAAAATTTATTGAAAGATAAACTGTATCCGTTGGCGTAAGATATTTTTTATCCATACACATAACTGAAAAATCAGGTAGAGGCTATTACAGATCCAGCTCTTTACGTTTGTGCTCATATTCCTGTTCATCGATCTCACCGCGAGCATAACGTTTTTTCAGTATCTCCAAAGGATCGTCCTCTGCTGGTTTGTGGCTTACGGAGTTATTACCACTAACGGCTTTAATAATCCATACCACAGCGACAATTACTACGATCCAGAAAATCCAGCCAAAACCACCACCAAACCACATGCCGCCACCGTCATTCATCATGGCTTGTTACTATACTCACGAATATGTATAAATTCATCAACAGGCAGAATCGCAATAACACCATCGGTACTCATACCTTGATGGACAGCTTTAGCAATAGTATTCGCAACCTCCTTAGCATTTTCTGAATCAATAAATACTTCCACACGGCTGCAGTCGCTCATGCTATCTTTCGCGTAGTAGTTTCGGTATTCTCCCATGCCACGAGCTTTGGTGACCGTCATCCCTGGTACGGCTATATCAAGTAGTGCTTTTTCAACGGCATCCAGAGAAAAAGTTGGAATAATAGCGGTAACTTTACGATAGTTCATTATTTCTCCTCGCAGACATCTTCTCTGCTCATAATTGAATAATAAAAGACCTCAGCTAGATCAACTTTACCTGTGCTACATAGTACCAATATAAATTTCCTTTTTCACAACCGTGTTTTTCTTAAACGAAGCGCATTCGTAATTACCGACACAGAACTAAAACTCATTGCCGCTGCGGCAATAATCGGTGACAACAATATACCAAAGAATGGATATAACACCCCTGCCGCAACGGGCACACCTGCGGTATTATAGATAAAGGCAAAAAACAAGTTCTGGCGTATATTACGCATTGTTGCTCGACTTAAACGCCTAGCACGAACAATGCCGCGCAAATCACCCTTAACCAGAGTGATGCCAGCACTTTCCATTGCCACATCCGTACCCGTACCCATGGCAATACCAACATGAGCCTGAGCTAATGCGGGCGCATCATTGATTCCGTCTCCGGCCATGGCAACCACTTTACCTTCCGCCTGTAATTGTTTAACCACAGCCGCTTTTTCATCGGGCAACACCTCAGCATGCACCTGATCAATATCGAGTTTGCTGGCAACCGCTTCTGCTGTCTTTTTACTGTCACCTGTTAACATTACAATCTTCATACCTTCTTCATGCAGGAAACGAATCGCTTCCGGGGTGGTCTCCTTCACCGGATCGGCAACACCGATCAGACCCGCAACTTTGCCATCGACGCCGATAAACATCACCGTTTGTCCTTCAGCACGTTGCACATCCGCTTGCGCAGGTAGATTACCGGCCTCAATGTTAAATTGCTCAAGCAATTTGATGTTACCTAACGCAACTTTACGTCCATTGACCTGCCCGGTGACGCCTTTGCCCGTTACGGATTGAAAGTCTTCAATTGAAAACAGCTCGATGTCACGTGCTTTCGCGCCGCGAACAATAGCCGCCGCAAGTGGGTGTTCGCTGGATTGCTCTACGCTAGCCGCCAGACTGATGAGGTCGGCCTCGTCAAATCCAGCCGCAGGTGTTACACCAACCAGTTCCGGATGACCTTCGGTTAAGGTGCCGGTCTTGTCCACCACCAGAGTATCCACTTTACGTAACACTTCCAGTGCTTCTGCGTTTTTAAATAACACGCCCATCATCGCGCCTCGACCCGTACCGACCATAATGGACATCGGCGTGGCCAGACCCAACGCACAGGGGCAGGCTATGATCAGTACCGCGACAGAATTAATAATGGCATAGGCCAGGGCAGGCTCCGGCCCCCATTGCCACCAGATAATAAACGCAATCAGCGCAATCACAACCACCACCGGTACGAAATAACCCGATACAAGATCCACCAATTTCTGAATCGGCGCACGTGAACGTTGTGCCTCAGCAACCATTTGCACGATTTGTGACAACAGGGTATCCGCACCTACTTTTTCAGCACGCATCAGCAGACCACCCGTGCCATTCACTGTGGCACCAATCAAACGTTCACCGGCGATTTTTTCAACGGGTATAGGTTCACCCGTTACCATGGACTCGTCGACATGACTATTGCCATCGATCACTTTCCCATCTACCGGGACTTTCTCACCAGGACGGATGCGTAACTTGTCGCCGACCTTTACGTGCTCCATCGGTATGTCTTCTTCGGTACCATCGTCGCGGACGATGCGGGCCGTTTTGGGGGCAAGGCCCAATAATAATTTAATCGCCGCATTGGTCTGGCTTCGGGCACGTAACTCCAACACCTGACCCAGTAAAATTAATGCCGTTATCACCGCCGCCGCTTCAAAATAGACGGGCACCACACCCACTGCATTAAATACTGCAGGCGGAAATATGTGTGGGAAAATGGTCGCCACTACGCTAAATATCCAGGCAATGGAAACACCAAGGCCAATCAGGGTAAACATATTTAGATTGAGCGTAATCACCGACTGTACTGCACG
>QIKU01000169.1 GCA_003232015.1 Gammaproteobacteria bacterium | reverse complement strand
ACTCATGCGTAAACAATTAAATATAAAATACTCAGGCCGTGATAGAAATAAATCAACAGAACGAACACTCTCGCCTCAACGCTTAGTTCATTACCGAGATAACTGGTATGTTGATGCATGGTGCCATCTTCGGGAACAACTACGTACTTTTTCTGTAGACAGAATTGAATATAGCCGCATGGAAAATGTTGCGGCATTAGAAATAGATGCAACGATATTAAAAGAGCACTATGCCTCAGCCTATGGCATTTTTAGTGGTAAGCCCAATAAGCTCGCTGTTTTAAAATTTAACCAGCGAATTGCAAAATGGATTGCAGAAGAACAATGGCACCCGGAGCAGAAGGGGCAATTTAATATTGATAATAGCTATGAACTGCAAATTCCTTATCGTGATGCGCGAGAGCTTGTTATGGATATATTAAAATATGGTGCTGATGTGGAAGTGTTAAAGCCAGAGTCATTAAGGCAGCAAATTCAGCAGCAACTACAACAAGCAATAATAAACTACGAAACTCAAGCGAAATAAAGAATATGATAAAAAATGAACAAGAAGATTAAATCCAATTTAAACGAACTGCTCACGGCAGGCAATATGCTCAATATTGCTGGGGATAAATTCTTCGAGCGAGGGGAAGGCTATTGTGCCGCAGGTGCAGTAGAAGACATCGTGGAATTGCGTGGTACTATCAAGGCAACCGTAGCAGGCACGCATAATTACAAAGTTAAAATTCAGGCTTACCATGATGAGCTGGATTATATCTGTAATTGTCCTGTGGGGCAGAATGGTTTGTTTTGCAAACACCTGGTCGCAACGGGCCTTGCATGGTTGCAGGAGCAACAAGATGTAGCTGGTTCGCCAGCCAAAGGGGAAACCAGAAAAATCAAAAAGCCGGATATTTTTGAAACTTTGCACGGTTACCTTGCCACTCTGGATAAGAAGCAACTCATTAATACCATTATTGAACAAGCAGGTGATGATGCTGTTTTTCGCAATACCCTCTTCGCAAAAGCGCTGGTAAATTCACCCACCAGTGAGCTGGATTTAGCCGAGCATAAGGCATTTATTCGCAAGACAATACAGACACGGGGTTTCGTCGACTATCGTGGCATGTATCACTACCTTCAAAAAGTTGAGCCGGTTTGTGAGCTCATTGAACAACTCTACAAACAAAAGCACTTTGAAAAGGTTATTGAATTAAGTGCCTATGCACTACGCCTTGGTTTTACCGCCTACAATAATGTAGATGATTCTAACGGTGGCTTTGGTGGTGTCCTTAGTGAATTTTCAGATTATCACTACCAGGCCTGCCACGACAGTCAGCCAGACAAAAAGCAACTGGCCAAATCATTATTTAATTTACAAATAAAGGATGGCTGGAGCCTGATAGATTTCAGGAATTATGAAAAGGTATTAGGCAAGTCGGGGCTGGAACAATTTAAAACATTGGCAGAAAAACACTGGCAGAAAGTCACACATAAAAATATTGACCAGCGCAATGATTTTGATAGCGATGATTATAATATCACCCGAATTATGCAGCAACTTACTGAAATGGAAGATGATATTGATGCACTCATTGCTATTAAAAAACGTGATTTAAGTTCTGCATATCATTATTCTGAAATAGCGGAAGTTTATAAAAAAGCAAAGCGTTATGACGAAGCACTGCAATGGGCAGAAAAAGGACTCAAGGCATTTAAGAATGAACCGAATTATCTCCTGGTTGATTTCCTCATTGCCGAATACCAAAGAAGAAAACAGCACGATAAAGCAATCCAGTTGGCCTGGCAGGGATTAGTTCGGCAACCCCATCTGCAAAATTATCAACAGTTAAAGGCTTGTGCTGCCAGGGAAAAAAGCTGGCCACATTGGCGGGAAAAGGCACTGCACTGGTTACGTAAAGACTACCTGCCAAAACTCAATAACAAAAAACAAAATCATTGGCAATGGGGGGCTGGCGGTCATTCCTTGTTGGTTGAAATATACCTGTGGGAAAAAGAGTTCGACAAGGCGCTGCACGAAGCACAAACCGGTGGTTGTACCGAGCACTTGTGGCTTGTACTGGCCAAAGCCTGTGAAAAACCCTACCCGGCTGAAGCATTAACAATCTACCAGAATCGTATCGGTGACATCATCAAACTGACCAACAACAAAGCCTACGACCGCGCCGCAGACATGCTGAAAACAATCAAAAAGTTGATGCGAAAACTTAAACAACAAAGCCAGTTTAAAGACTATATCGAACAATTACGTATGGATTACAAACAAAAACGAAACCTTATCAAGAAAATAGAAAAGTTGTAGAAATTTGTTTTGCAACCTCGCGAAATGAGGAAGTGGGTGTGTGAGAATTATCGGGATTAACGTTTTTCATTAGTTTAAATCTACGAGCGGGGGGTATTCAAATGAAAACGGACATGAGCTTATTTGGAAAATACCCATTTCGTCAGGGGTATAACGAATATGTAGAAAAAGCGTGGCGTGTAGCTCCGATTTTACCCAAAACTAGCCTGTGGGCTAGCCGCCGGCACTCTGCGGAGAATAGCACCCCTAATATCCGCAAAAAACACGGAGATTATACTTGTAAATGCGGAGAATACCCCCCATTATATCCGCATTATAAGCGGAGATTATATATGTATCTATGGAATAAACCAGATTGGCCAGCTTTCACCTGGGATGAGTTACGCCTGAGCAAACTACTTGTTGACGTTTCACGGGAACAGGGGAGGCTATTAGGTAAAATGGAAGCACTAGGTTTTGAGCTGCGAAGTGAAGCACACCTCCGCACCCTTACCGAGGACGTGGTTAAATCGAGCGAAATTGAAGGTGAGAACTTAGCACCCGAACAGGTTCGGTCGTCGATTGCACGGCGGCTTGGGCTGGATGTTAGCGGACTTGTTCCTGTTGACCGTAATGTCGACGGTGTGGTCGAGATGATGTTGGATGCCACGGGTAACTATAGCGAAGCACTAACCGAAGGCCGGCTGTTTGCCTGGCATGCCTCGCTGTTTCCAACAGGGCGAAGTGGAATGAACAAAATTCAGGTAGGTTGCTGGCGTGATGACAGTAACGGGCCTATGCAAGTTATTTCAGGCCCAGTAGGCCGGGAAAAGGTGCACTACGAAGCACCCCCGGCAGACAGTGTCGCCAACGAAATGGCAAAATTTCTGCACTGGTTTGAGCAACCGGGCAACATGGAACCACTGCTTATCGCAGGCCTGGCGCATTTATGGTTTGTTACCATTCATCCCTTCGACGATGGTAATGGCCGTATTGCCCGTGCGATAGCGGACATGGCACTGGCTCGTTCAGAAAAAACCGGCCAACGGTTTTACAGCATGTCGGCACAGATCCGTCGCCAAAATAAAAACTACTACGACACATTAGAGCAGGTACAAAAAAGTGAACTCGATGTAACACAGTGGCAGCACTGGTTTTTGAACTGCTTACTTAGTGCAATTGAAGGCGCACAGCAAACATTAAGCAGCGTGCTTACTAAAGCAAGTTTTTGGGAACGCTTTGCCAAAGCCCCCTTAAACGAACGACAAATAAAAGTATTAAATAAACTACTGGATGATTTTGACGGCAAGCTCACCACATCAAAGTGGGCAAAGATCGCAAAGTGCTCACAAGACACTGCCTATCGCGACATCCTTAGTTTAATTGAACTTGGTGCATTACAAAAAGATGCGGGGGGTGGGCGTAGTACCAGTTATTCGGTGGCAGGAAATGGGGCAACAACATGATGGTGACCTTTGTACCAAAGTGCGAGCAAAGAGTTGATTCTTTATGAGCCAGTATAAAGCCAATAATAAAAAGTTGAACAAGCTGGAACTCAATAATTTGCAGAAAATAAAAATTATTATTTCAGGATCATTTTCGCCTGAAATTCGGCTGGAACTATTAAAGGAACAGCAAGCAGAAAATAAAAATTTATGGCGGCTAAAAAGTATAAGGAATTATGATGAGAAAGAAGAAATAATAATATCATCAGAAAAAACGAATGAGCTGTTAAATAAATTAAAAGAACTAGTGCTACCAGAAACTGAAGAGTTAGCTCCAGGCCTGGACGGCACAACCTATAGCATCGATTTTATAACAAAAAGTGGCCACTGGTTTTATGAATGGTGGTGTGATGTGCCAGAAGGGTATACAGAATTAGAAAAACTACTTAGGTTTATTGACGATATAAAATAACACGCAGAAAAATTTATTATGGAACAATTAACAGACTTAAAAGCCATACTGCATTCAAAACGTGCCAATATTTATTACCTGGAAATGTGTCGCGTAATGCAAAAAGATGGCCGCGTTTTATATTTAACGGAAGAAAAAAAAGAGAATCAATATTGGAATATCCCCATTGCCAACACAACCGTTATATTATTAGGCACCGGTACATCTATTACTCAGGCGGCAATGCGAATGCTTGCCAGTGCGGGTGTTTTAGTCGGCTTTAGTGGCGGTGGTGCTACGCCATTACTTGCAGCAACAGAAATTGAATGGTTAACACCACAAAGTGAATATAGGCCAACAGAATATATTCAAGGTTGGATGAAGTTCTGGTTTGAAGAAGACAAACGGCTTCAAGCAGCTAAGTATTTACAACTCGCTCGAATTCAATTTATGCAAGCCGTATGGGCAAAAGACAGAGATTTAATTGCAGAAGGTTTTAATATCAATGATACCGATATCAGCTCGATACTCAACAATACCTGCTCCAGAATCGAACAGGCAAAAAAAGTAACCAATCTGCTACAAATAGAAGCTGAGCTAACCAAACGGCTATACAAAATAGCTGTAAATAGAACAAAGCACGGTGACTTTACTCGTGCTAGAGAATCAGCCGACATGGCCAATAGTTTTCTTAACCATGGTAATTACCTCGCTTATGGTTTGGCCGCATGTACATTATGGGTGCTTGGCATACCCCATGGGTTTGCTGTTATGCACGGCAAAACCCGGCGCGGTGCGTTGGTGTTTGACGTGGCCGATCTAATAAAAGATACACTGGTTTTACCCTGGGCGTTTATCTGTGCCAAAGAAAACGCCACCGAACAGGAATTTCGTCAGCAGTGTTTGCAGGCTTTTACCAATCATAAAGCGTTAGACTTTATGTTTGAGAAGGTAAAAATATTGGCTTTGCAATATAACGAAGAAAAAACTGAAGCAACCTGAATAGTCCACAAACCATGAAGCAACTGAAAAAAAGGCAATGCAAAATGAAAACGCATATTCGTAATTCAACGGCTGAATTCTTAATTTTTACGTCACAGACGGGTAACGATAGTATTGAAGTAAGGGTTGAGAATAAAATAGTCTGGTTGACGCAAAAACTGATTGCTGAGTTGTTTGCAAAAGGCCGCAGTACCATTACTGAGCATCTGAAAAATATCTTTGCTGAGCATGAGCTGGCAGAAGATTCAGTATGTCGGGAATTCCGACATACTGGTAGTGATGGGGAATCCTACAATACAAAGTTCTCTAATCTGGATGCGATTATATCAGTCGGTTACCGCGTCAATTCCAAACGCGCCATCCAGTTTCGCCAGTGGGCGACCTCGGTATTAAGGGAGTTTGTCATTCATGACCATACGGCGGCTGAACTTATCATGCACCGTGAGGGAGTGAAAAAGCAATATGAGATGTAACAGTATTCTATTCAGTGGCCACGCCATAACCCATATGTTTTATCGTGGCTTGAGTAAGGACGATGTGATAGCCAAAATTCGCAGCGGTAACACCATCTTTAATTATCCAGATGATCAGCCCTATCCCAGTAGATTATTGCTAGATATGGTGAATGATATCCCGGTTCATGTGGTAGTCGCGTGGGATGAAAAAGACTATGCTGGTTATGTGGTTACAGCATATATTCCATCATCTGAAATTTGGAGTGTTGATTTTAAAACGAGGAAACAGCAATGAAATGCGTTATTTGTAAATTAGGTGAAACTCATGCTGGCCAGGCAATTGTTACCCTGCATCGGGGGCAATCTACAATTATTATTAAGGAAGTACCTGCACAAATCTGTGAAAACTGTGGTGAATATTATTTGACTGATGAGATCAGTGCGCAGGTTATAGCTCTGGCTGAAAATGCAGCTAAGCAAAATGCAGAGGTAGAAATCCTGCGGTTTGCGGCATAGCTATTATTTTATCAGTTTTCGATGGATGATTCCGCTCAATTAATCTTTATCTCGGCATTGCAGCTACGCCTACTGCCAACGCCAGTTTGTTTTGATTCATGGGACAGGTTTGGGCAGAAAACTATTTTACCACCCACGGTAATTTATTGCATGAACGTGTCGATAGTTGTGACCCGGAACAGCGCGGGAATGACGAGTTAACGGGGCAGCAGTGAGTGCTTATATAAAAGATCTTTTTACATAATTAACTGGGAGTGATTCAAATGGAAACGGATAAAGCCATGGTGAAAATTAATGACTAAGAAAAATCGAATAGTTACGATCCTGGGTGAAAACATCACAGTAACAACCAATGATTTCATATCTTTGACGGATATGTTGAAAGCCAGGGATGGTGAATTTTTTATTTCTGACTGGCTCAGGAACACCGTTGAATATTTAGGTATTTGGGAGCGAATACACAACCCTGATTTTAATTATGGCGAATTCGCCACAATTAAAAGTTCTGCCGGTTTAAATAGCTATAAAATCAGTGTCAAAGAGTGGGTAGCGAAAACCGGCGCTATTGGTTTACTGGTGGGTAGGATTATCAGAAAGTTGGAAGGGGGTGATTCAAATGGAAACTGATATGACCCTGTTCGAGGATTACCCGATCCGCCGGGTTTATGATGAAGAGTTAGAAATCTGGTGGTTCTCGGTTATTGATATTGTTCAGGTTTTAACCCAACAAGCTGATTATCAAACGGCTCGCAAATACTGGAATAAGCTGAAACAACGACTTGATAAAGAAGGTAGTCAACTGGTGACAATTTGTCACCAGTTGAAAATGACAGCGACCGATGGCAAAGAGCGGCTTACCGATGTTGCCACCGCCGAAACCCTGCTGCGGCTGGTGCAATCTGTACCCAGCCCCAAAGCCGAGCGGATTAAGTTATGGCTGGCCAAGGTTGGTTATGAGCGGATGCAGGAAATGGCTGATCCGGCCATGTCGCTCAACCGCGCCAGAGAAACCTGGCAAAAACATGGCCGTAGCGAAAAATGGATACAACAACGCATGACCGGGCACGACTGCATGGACGCAGGAGGTAGGGCAATGCAGGGAGCAGTTGCCGAGGAAACCCGCAACAAACTCACTGATTACTGGAGTAACCATGACATCAAACAGGGTGAAGAATTCGCCATTCTCACCAATATCATTCATCAGGAATGGTCTGAGGTAAGCGTAAAAGATCGAAAGAACTTAAAAGGCCTAAAAAGCCAGAATCTGCGAGACCACATGAGTGAAGCAGAATTAATTTTTACCGCTCTTGCTGAGTTATCCACCCGACAAATTGCAGAAAGTGATAATGCAGCAGGAATGGAAGAAAATAAAACAGCCGCTAAAACAGGCGGCAATGTTGCCAAAAATGCGCGCAAAGAACTTGAAGCTAAAACAGGAAATAAAGTCATTAGCTCTAAAAACTACTTGCCACCAAACAAAAAGAAACAAATAAAAAAAGGCAAAGGTAACGTCTAATGATGGTCACCTTTGTATCCCAATGCGAGAAAAAGGCATTGAACAGAACAAGGAGGGTATTAGACAGCTTTGCTAACCGTATTGGTGATAATACATGGCAAACGGTTATAACCAACGAAGGCTTGAATGCAGTAAAAAAACTACTTAGAAAAACTGCATCAAAAAATACCGCGGTGAGTTGTTTTTGGATAAGAAGCCGAAGCCGTAGTGAGCTGGTTTGGGTGGTGGGGAATAAAGATAAGTTTAATAGTGAGGGTGTGGTGCCGGTGAATTACACAAGCAATAAATTAATTACGGATGAAAAAATAATGAATATAGAACATTATTATGCGAATACCAAGAAACAACCACTTGACCAGCATTTATTTGCAGTAGGGTATGTTGCTTATCTGTTATGTCAACAACTAGTTAATGATGAAAAAC
>QIKU01000132.1 GCA_003232015.1 Gammaproteobacteria bacterium | reverse complement strand
CAATCGCAGACTCCATTAACTACGCGATTGACGCATTGCGCTCATTGGTATCGGCAATCAACGAAACAACATTGCAGGTATCGTCTGCGGCACAACAAACGCAGGCAACGGCAATGCATTTAGCGGAAGCGAGTGACCATCAGGCACAGCAAATCACCGGTGCGAGTACCGCGATTAATGAAATGGCCGTTTCAATCGAAGGTGTATCAACGCACGCGAGTGAACTTGCAGACGAAGCACGTAAGTCAGTAACCATGGCCAACACCGGCTCCGATGCGGTGCAAAAAACCATTAATGGTATGGACAGTATTCGTGAAACGATTCAGGAAACATCCAAACGGATTAAACGACTGGGTGAAAGCTCGCAGGAAATTGGAGACATCGTTGAACTAATTAACGATATTGCCGAACAAACGAATATTCTGGCATTAAACGCAGCAATACAGGCGGCGATGGCCGGTGATGCGGGTCGTGGCTTCGCGGTGGTTGCGGATGAGGTTCAGCGACTTGCGGAACGTTCAGCCGATGCAACAAAACAAATCGAAGCACTGGTAAAAGGTATTCAGTCCGATACCAAAGAAGCGGTGGCATCCATGGAACAAAGTACCGCAGGTGTGGTATCGGGTGCGCAGTTAGCACAGGATGCGGGTCAGGCACTGGAACAAATTGAAACGGTATCCGAGCATCTGGCCGACCTGATTCGAAATATATCTGAATCGGCTTCACAACAGGCGAATGCAGCATCTAATATTTCTGACACGATGAATGTTATTCAGGAAATTACAACGCAAACTTCAGCCGGTACCAATGAGACTGCAGCATCAATTGGTAATTTAGCAGAATTAGCCAATGAGTTGCGTCGTTCGGTTGCTGGTTTCAAACTGCCTGAATAAATTCAGATTTAAATTATTATCTGGATATTTTAAAAATTGATGGCATTAAAAAAATCAGAGCAGGTGGCACAACAGGCAGATGATAATCATCTGCCTGCCTCCTGTGCTGATGATAATGCTGAGCTTAATAGCTGGCATTTACAATCATTGCCTGAAATGGACGGTGCGTTATTTAATAGTTGGGTTAAGTTAGTTGAGTCTCGAACAGGTATGCGGATACCTGAGAATAGAAAGTCATTTTTATTGTCAAAACTTTCTATTCGTATGCGAGAAATAAAAGTCGCAGACTATCAGGCCTATCTGGATCTGGTTATTGATGAGCAGCATGGGTTTATCGAATGGGAAACACTGGTTGACAGGTTGACAGTGCATGAAACACGTTTTTGGCGTGATGACAGTATTTTTCAGCTAATACAAAAAGAATATATTGAAAAAAATAATTTACTTAATAAAAAGCAATTAAACCTTCAGGTATGGAGTGTGGGTTGTGCAACCGGTGAAGAACCCTATTCACTGGCATTGTGGTTTGAACACTTTTGCACTATGAACAGTATTGAAAATAAGCAGGGCATACATGCAACGGATATTAGCCTGGCAGCACTGGCAACAGCACGTGAAGGTTTGTATCCAGAAAATCGCTTAACCAATTTACCGAATGGTTATTTAAATTATTATTTTTCAAAAATAGAACAAGATAAATATAAAGTTAATGATAATTTAAAAGACAGAGTGTGTTTTACGAAATTAAACTTATTAAAAATGGATTCATTTCCATTTTCAGAGTTTGACATTATTGTTTGCCAAAATGTGATGATTTATTTTGAGCAGGCATTACGAATTAAAATTTTAAATGAATTTGCTAACTATTTAAAAGTGGGTGGTATATTGATTTTGGGTGCAGGTGAAGTGCTGGGCTGGAATCATCCCCGGATGGAAAGTGTAACCTTTCAATCAACGCTTGCATTTCGACGCAGCTGTGAATAAAACGATTAATTGAGTGTAGTATGACTGTTAATAATGAGTTAGATATTAATACGCTGAACTGGGTTAAGTCAGAAATTGACGAAACTATGGAGCAGGCACGTACCTCACTTGAGTCCTATATCGAAGATCAGGAAGACAAATCTAAAATTCTATTTTGTATAAATTATTTACATCAGGTGTATGGTACTTTGCAAATGGTGGAGCTATATGGTGCTTCTTTATTAGCTGAAGAACTGGAGCTACTGGCTAAAGCTATACACGGTAATAAAGTCAAGAATAAAGATGAATCCTTTGAAGTTTTGATTCGTGGCAGCCTTCAGTTACCAGATTATCTTGAAAAATTACAAACCGGACAAAAAGATACCCCCATTGTTTTATTACCCCTGTTTAATGACATGCGTGCAGCGCGCAGCGAAGCCTTATTGTCTGAAACAGCTTTATTTAATCCTGATCTGGATATTGAACCGCCTAAAGCCAAACCAGGCACAAAGGGTGTAATAACAAAACCTATAACGGAACTAGCAAAAGAAAAGCGCCATCAGTTTCATCTTGGGTTGTTAGGCTGGTTTAATAAAAACAATGAAGATAAAAGCCTTGAGCTTATTTCAAGTGTACTTGAAGATTTGCGTAGTGTATCAGAAGAACAAAATACCAGCCGTATGTTATGGGTTGCTGATGGTTTGATAGATAGCCTTAAACATAAGGGTGTTGATGCAAGTATTGCGGTTAAGTCTTTAGTTGGTAAAGTCGACCGTACGATTAAAAAAATAATTGATGGTGGTGAAGTTGCTTTGGCAATGGAACCGCCAACGGATTTAGTTAAAAACCTGCTTTATTATGTTGCAGGTTCTTCAGCAACGGCAGAAAAAACAAAAGAAGTTAAGGAGTTATTTAAACTCGCGGAGGTAATGCCAGACACCCAAACGCTTGAAAAAGCTCGTGCAGATTTAAATGCACCTAATGTTGCATTAATGGATACCGTATCGGGTGTCTTAAAAGAAGACTTACAGCAAGTTAAAGATTCACTTGATGTCTTTATGCGCAGTGGTGACCGGAACCCTGATATTCTTCAACCGGTTAGTGAAAAACTAACTAGCATGGCCGATACGCTTGGTATGCTAAGTTTGGGGCCGCAACGTAAAGACTTACTTAAACAAGTCGCGATTATTGACGGCATCATTGATGGCAATCACTCTGTTAACGATGATGAACTGATGGAAATGGCAGCAGCTATTATAGGCCTTGAGCATACGCTTAACTCAATGGGTGAAGTGACACAACGACCTGCTGACAAGACAGCATCGGGTGATAGCAGTTCAACCATCAGGCAACCTAAAACGGCAGAGCAGCAGGAGTTACTGGAATCCGTTGTTGCAGAAGCTAAAATTGATATTGCAGCAGTCAAGGAGTCGGTCAGCGATTTTAGCCGTCAACTTAACCACCCCGAAGTATTAAATTCAGTGCCGGCTTTGCTTGATAAAGTGCGTGGCAGTTTAAATATATTGCAACTAGATCGTGCGGCAGAGTTGTTGCTAAGCTGTAAAGGCTATATTGAGAATAAACTTATCCCCTCAAAAACAATCCCTGAACCGGAAGCACTTGACTATCTTGCAGATGCAATCAGTAGCATTGAGTATTATATGGAATCTCTGGTAGACAGCTGGGGTGAACCAACGGCAATACTGAATGTAGCTGAAACTAGTCTGAAACAACTGGGCAAAATATTAGATACGGATAAGCCAACAGTCAGAGATCCAAATACAAGCCAGGATCTTATAAACATTGATGCTGATATCCTTATTGACGCAACAGATGATACCGTTATTAATCTGGTGGCGCCATCCGAGGCGGATATTGCCGCAATGACTGATAATGTCGATGTGACAGTAACGGATCTTGCGCAACCTGAGTTTGAAGAGCCTGAAACGGTAACTGACTTAACACAGCCGGATCTTGATGCCGGGTTCGAAGGTTTAGAATCTGGTTTAGGCGCGATATCCGAAGTGACAGAGAATGATTTAGATCTGGAGCTTGATGATACCGAACAGGTAACATCATTAGAAATTGAAGGGACCTTAGAGCTGGATCTTGGTGATTCATACGATTCAGAAAACAGTCAGGAGATTGAACGGCTGGACGAAGCACTGGGCTTATGGTTTAGCGATCCACTGAGCAGCGATGTCACCAGTCTAGTTGTTGAGGTTATTAAAAGCATTGAAGATAACTGCGGTAGTGCCAATAAAGAAATCGTACTAAAAATTACCAATGACATGAAGCAAACTGTTCAGCGGGTTGCGAATGATGACGAAGTCTTTAGTGATGACACCGAAAAGAGTTTGCTGTGGGCGCGCGATGAATTATTAAAATATCTGATGGCTATGTCTGCGGTGGCTTCCGATGAGGGCATCGAAACGATTGAATTATCGCTGGAATCTGAAGAAGGAAATATTACAGAAGCACAGGCAGAATTTTCTGTTCCAGAACAAGTCGCTTCAGCACAAGCAAAGCCCTGCGAAAATGAATTAACAACATCTTCACTACCTGTTGATATAGATGAAGAAATTTTTGAAATATTTCTGGAAGAAGCGGAAGAAGAATATGAAAATATTTCAAGATTTTTACCCGCATGGAAATCTAATTTAGATGATATGGAAGCGCTTAAAGATATGCGGCGCTCTTTTCATACTTTAAAAGGCAGCGGCCGGCTGGTGGGTGCAAATGATTTAGGTGAATTTGCATGGGCATTTGAGAGTATGTTGAATCGGGTTATTGATAAGACTATTCAGCCAACAGCTGAGTTGCTGGATTTAATGGAACGTGGCCGAGTTGCTTTGCCTGTTTTATACGGTTTACTTAAATCATCTCAGCGTCCCGATCAAAATATCTTTTCGTTAATGGAACATGCCGATTCGTTAAGCCGGGGTGAATCATTTACGCCACTGACAGAAACAATATCATCAGTCAGTATACCGCAACCGGATTTTTCGGATCTTGATGTACCTTCAATGGATTCGATTGAATTAAAAGTTGAGGGAACACTTGATAAAATACCTCGTCCTGAAATTGACTCTGTTCTTCTGGAAATTTATCGCAAAGAAGTCGCGACTCATTTGCAGACATTAAAACAATATATTACTGACTGGCATGAAAATAATATTCATGATGTAACCGAACCTTTGTTTAGAGCGCTGCATACATTAACCGGTAGTGCGCGAACGACGGGTGTGCAGGTTGTAGCAGAATTATGTTTGCAACTGGAACACTATATAAAAATTTTACAGGCAGAAGAATTGCTTGTATCAAATGATGGTATCGAGTTGTTTGAGGACTCTGCAAATCGTATTGAGGTAATTTGTGCACAGCTTGGTGAACCCGGAGATAAGTTGTATACAACAACGGATCTTGTGCAGCGCATTGAATCATTAATAAGCACCTTGCAGAAAACAATTGCGACTCAGCATTCGGATGGAAAAAAAGCCAGTGATTTTGAATTAACCGGATCCAGTACAGAGCCGAGTTTAAATAACATATCGTCATCAATAGAACTGGAAATGACTGACGACTATGATGAAGAACTTTTAGAAATCTTTATTGAAGAAGGCACAGAAATTCTTGATGAAAGTGAAAATACGTTACATGCATGGATAAAAGATCCGACTAACAATGAATATATAGAAGCTTTGCAGCGTCAACTACATACTTTAAAAGGTGGCGCAAGAATGTCGGGCGTCACCGCTATTGGTGACGTGAGTCATCAATTAGAATCACTTATCACTGATATTGTGGTACGTGACACGGCAATGTCGGATGACATTTTTGCCGTCATTCAGCATGCACAAGATAGTCTTGTGACTATGTTAGAACAACTTAAAGCACACCAGCCTCTTTCCTCAGGGCAGGCTATTATTGATGAAATTGGAGTGCAAAGAGCAAAGAATAGAAGCAGTGCCTCAGATGAAGTTGTGGATTCGGGTGATGAAGACAATACTGTTTCCGAAATACAGTCAACGGAAACGGTTTTTCCGCTAAATGATGAAATCTCAATTGAAAACCTGGAAATAAATGAACTGGATAAAAATAGTCTGGCGATTGAAATAGGTTCAGAAGCTGATGATGCGGTTGCGAAAAAAGATCTTAATGATCTTTCAATTGAGCTAACAGAAGAACTTACTTCGCTGGCAGACGAACTCGATGATATTCAGCTTGCAGATATAGAGGTTAGTGAAGATTCATCGTTATCTCAGGATGACTTATTAGCAAATAACATTGAGCTCGAAGATGATAATGAGAACACGGAAGTGATTGAGCAGCCGGTTTTTGATGAACCTGCTACAGAATCATCATCCGGAACAATAACAACGACCGAGGCAGTAGAAGACAATAATTTATCATCGCTTGATCTTGACGCTGAACCTGCACCACAAAAAACTGCACCGGCTGAGCAGGTGCGTGTTCGGGCAGATACCCTGAACAACCTGGTTAACTTTGCAGGTGAAGTGAGTATTTATCGTTCGCGTCTGGAACAGCAGGTTAACTCATTCCGCTTTAACTTACAGGAACTTGATGAAACCGTTGACCGGTTTCGGGGGCAGTTGCGTAAGTTTGAAATAGAAACCGAAGCGCAAATTCAAACACGTAAAGAAGAAAAATTATCTGCGGAGCATGAACATTTTGACCCGTTAGAGTTTGACCGTTTTACACAAATGCAGCAAATATCACGTTCAATGCTTGAGAGTATGAACGACATTGACAGTTTACGTAGTATTCTGGCGGGGCTAAACCGTGAATCAGAAACCTTGCTGGTACAGCAATCACGAGTGAATACTGAATTACAGGAAGGCCTGATGAGCACACGCCTGGTGCCTTTCGCAAAACAGGTAAATCGTTTAAAACGTATTGTACGTCAAACCTGTAAAGAGCTGGGTAAGCAGGCTGATATTGGATTTGATGGCGCTGATCTTGAACTGGACCGTAACATTGTTGAACGCATGATGCCGCCGATTGAGCATATGTTAAGAAATGCGATTGCGCATGGTATTGAAATGCCAGCACAACGTAAAGCAGCGGACAAGCCAGAGCAGGGTACTATTCACTTTGAAATGAGCCGTGAAGGCGGTGATGTTGTTATTCAGATTACGGATGACGGTGCCGGGATTGATTTTGATGCAATTCGAAGTAAGGCGGTTGAAACCGGTGTAATAAAAGAAGGTGCTCGAGTATCGGAGAAATTCCTGCTGGATTTAATTCTGGAATCCGGTTTTAGTACGGCAGAGGAAGTGACACAAATTGCGGGTCGTGGTGTTGGCCTTGATGTGGTTAATAATGAAATTAAACAGCTCGGCGGTGTGCTTAATATTGATACCACGTACGGTGAGGGAACCCGATTTACGATTAGTATGCCTTTATCGTTAGCTGTTAGTCGCGCATTAATGGTTTATGTCGGCGACAGTATGTATGCCGTACCATTATTAAGTGTTGAAGGTGTTGAGCGTATCTCACACGAAGCACTGGTTGAATTGCAATCGAAAGAACATTCAACTTATACATGGGTAGAAGAAGAATTTCATTATATCCATTTGGGACATTTAATGGATGGTGTAACACCAGCTTTACCTGGCGAAGGTAATAAAGCCGCGCTATTGATGGTTCGCAGTGGTAATTTCCGTGCAGCATTGCATATTGAAGGTTTGGTGGGCAGTCGTGAAATTGTAATCAAACCGGTTGGCGCACAGTTAAGTACCTTGCGTGGTATATCCGGTGCAACGATTATGGGTGATGGTAGTGTTGTACTCATTCTTGATTTAGGCGTATTGATACGAATTGCACTCACCACGGATGAGCAGAATTATCTGGAAACAGAAATACAGCGACAGGCTGATGTTGCCGAGCCTGTCATCGAAGAAGAAAAAATGCAGACTGTAATGGTGGTTGATGACTCCATTACCGTGCGTAAAGTAACATCACGCTTCCTTGAGCGAAATGAATTAGAAGTCATACAGGCAAAAGATGGTGTTGACGCGCTAACTCAACTGTTAGATGTTGTTCCAGATGTCATGTTATTAGACGTAGAAATGCCGCGCATGGATGGTTTTGAGCTCGCTATTAATATGCGTAATGATGAACGTCTAAAAGATATTCCTATCATTATGATTACTTCCCGAACCGGGCAAAAGCACCGTGATCGTGCGATGAATATTGGTGTGAATATGTATATGGGTAAAC
>QIKU01000272.1 GCA_003232015.1 Gammaproteobacteria bacterium | reverse complement strand
GTTCCTGCCATACACGTTCGGCAACCAGTGTGGCAATTTCACCCGAGTCTGTAATCTTTTGCATCAGTGCGAGTGTTTCATCCGCAATCGTAAAACCTAAGTAAGAAAAGCGTGCTGCAAAGCGGGCAACACGTAATACACGTAAAGGGTCTTCAACAAAGGCGGGCGAAACATGCCGCAGAATGCGATCTTTTATATCCTGTTGGCCATTATAGGGGTCGATAATATGACCTTGTTCATCTTGAGCAATGGCATTAATGGTGAGGTCGCGACGCATAAGATCTTCTTCCAGGCTGACGTCGGTGTTGGTATTAAAACTAAAACCTGTATAGCCAGCGGCTGTTTTACGTTCGGTGCGAGCTAGTGCATATTCCTGTTTTGTTTGTGGGTGCAAAAAAACAGGAAAATCTTTTCCCACTGCTGTGTAGCCTTGAGCCTGCATTTGTTCTGCTGTTGCACCCACCACCACCCAGTCTTTATCTTTGCTGGTAATGCCAAGTAACTGGTCGCGGACAAAGCCGCCAACGGTGTAAATTTTTATGCTCATTAGTCTTTTATCACTATGTGGGTAAGGATTAATCTTTAGCAGTCTATTAGCTCTATACTATTATAAAGAATTTGTTAATGCTAAAAGAATCAGGATAAAGTAGGCTCAACTGAATAATTTAGTGTAATCGAGGAAAAACTTTTGAGCTTGTCTATTTTTTCCTATACGTGGCTACCGGAATAATCGCAGGCTTTCTTGCGGGACTGTTTGGTGTTGGCGGTGGGTTGATTATTGTACCGGCCTTAATCTATTGTTTTTTCTTACAGGGCTTTGACCCAGGCTATTAGCATGCTCCTTGCGATTGGCACTTCGCTGGCCACTATTATATTAACATCGGTTTCTTCTGCCCGGGCACGGGAAATTTATTGTTGCCGGAGTACAGTATCGGTTTTGTTTATCTGCCGGCGTTTGTTGCTGTGGGTTTATTCAGTGTTTTGTTCGCGCCACTCGGTGCGCGTTGCGCACATCGTTTGCCTGAGGTGATTCTGCAAAGGGTATTTGCTGTGAGTTTGCTATTATTGCGTTAATACTGTTATTGAAGCAAGTTTAACCTTACTTTATTCAGGGGTTTTGTGATTTTTCATTTTTAGAATTCATTTGAAATCAATAGGTTATGTTTTTTATTGGGGGTAATTTATAGCAAGCTAACCCTAAGTTGGCTATTAAGCAACCAAAATTAGCGGTATAATGTGAACTGCATCACATTTCGTGGATGATTTTATAGGGTTTAGTCATGTTGTTCCAACGAATTTTGTCTCAACCAGTGAACCGTTTACTTATTTTAGTGATGGTTATTACTGCACTATTACCGATAAGCCTGCTTGCGGTACACCTGAATAAAACGGCCTGGGATAATGGCTGGCGCGAAATTCGTGAAAAACACCAGCTACTCGCCGAAAACCTGACCTCTCCTGTTCAAATTTACGTCGAAGACCATTTTGCCTCACTCAGTCTTTTGTCAGAAACGATTAAGCCGGTTATAGCCAGGCCTGAGCAGCTCACTGCGGTTCTGAATACCACGGTTGATAAATTAAAGGGGTTTGCGTCGATAGCCTATGTGGATGTGCAGGGAAAAATGTTGGCGTATAAAGTGGCCGATGATGTTCCCATGAGTAATAAGCCGGTTTCGCTTAACCTTTTTACAGCCGAGCGCAGTTTTTTGTTTGTACGCCAGACGGATGATCGATATATTTCAGGCATAAAACCCAGTCCATTTAATTTAAAGCCCACCATTATTATGGGGATGCCGGTATTTAATCCACAAGGTTCACTAATAGGTGTTTTATTAGCTGAATTACGTGTCAGCCTGATTGAAAAATTACGCCAGCAAATAAAATTTGGCCAGCGTGGGCATTCTGCGATTGTTGATCAAAATGGGCGGGTGATTGCGCACCCTAATCCAGAATGGATGGTTGAAATGAAAGACCTGAGCAGCTGGCCTGTCGTGCAGGCCATGATGGCGGGCAAGCAGGGTGTAACCGAATTTTATTCATCGTTTATCAAGCAGGATATGGTTGCCGGTTATGCATCGGTGCCTGTAACAGGCTGGGGCATTATGGTGCCACAACCAAAGAACGAAGTGGCTGCGCAAGTTAGTCAGTTTATGTACTCCAATTATTTATGGGGAGGGTTGGGTTTAATTGTTGCGATTATTATTGGTGTGCTTGTTTCGGGCTGGATCACGCGGCCTATTAACCGTTTAGCTGCCGCAAGCCAGAAGTTGCTGGATAATGATTTAGATGGTGACATTGATTACCCCATGGATTATGAACCACGCGAAGCGAAGCAATTAGGCTTTGCGATGAAATCACTGGTGCGTGGTTTGCAGCATACAAAAAGTGAAGTGGCAGAACTTAACCGCAACCTTCAATACAGGGTTAATGATGCAACTAAAAAGTTACGGGTTGCGAACAGTAAATTACAGGAAACGGTTAGAAGTGATTTTTTAACCTCGTTAGTCAACCGCCGTTATTTTGAAATGGATTTATCCGATGCGCTGTCGCACCATGAGGATAATTCAGGGCATATATCAATATTACTTTTTGATATTGATAATTTTAAAACAATTAACGATACCTACGGGCATGCAGCCGGTGATGAAGTACTGACGCATGTTGCTCGTAAGCTTGAACAGTTTATGCGTAAGGGTGACGTTGCTGCACGTTATGCTGGTGATGAGTTTGTTTTAAGGTTGTGTTGTGATCATCGTGTTGCGATGTCACGGGCAAATCAAATCCGTCAGGCAATTGAAGATTTACGAATTAACTGGCGGAATACGCGCTTACAGGTAACGGTCAGTATTGGTATTTATAGTGAAATATTATCTGAAGATATGGATGTTCGAAATATTTTGCACAAGGTTGATGTTGCAATGTATGAAGCGAAAAAGCGTGGTCGCAACTGTGTAAAAATATTTAACAGTGAAATGGCAACCGTATATCAGATTATGTAATATTACTCTTCATCAATAATAATCAGCTCATAACCAATCGCAATATAGTCATTTACCTGCGCCGGGCCGGCAGCAGCGACATTAACGTAGTCAGGGAAATCTTCTGCCGCCAAACCTCGCCAGCCGGCAAAAGTTTCACATATGTGAACCGGCACATCCGCCATGCCTAAGGACTTAACCAGTTGGTGTATTTCTTTGTTGTCCGGCTGATTTTTTTCAGTTAAAGCAAATTGTTCAGGGCCGTGGCTGACAATAGCAAGGGGGAGATCTGGGAATTTTTCACGTAGTTGTTGAATGTACTCCTCTGCAAGTGGCAGAGCCCAGTCCAGATTATTCTCATCGTCAGTAACAATCTCAATGATGACGCCTGGGGGTGGGTTCTTTAATTTAAGAATGTCTTCCAGGCTTGTTCCAGCTTCCGCATAGCTGTTAATGGGGATTAACAAAAACAGTGCAAATAAACTCAATAGCAGCTTGTGCGCATTATTTTTGAATGTGTGCCTAGCCACCTGTTTGTGACATAAAACGGACAAGTTTTGTGGGGTTCTCAGAAAATTCATGGTTCTCCGGTTTTAAAGCTATCGCTTTTATAATGTGCTCTTCCAGTTCTGTGTCACTAATACCATTACGCAGTAAGTCGCGCAAAGGGTAACTATGTTCTTGACCTAAACAAAGGTGTAAAGTTCCATCGACTGTTAAGCGAACCCGGTTACAGGTTTCACAAAAATGCTGTGAAATAGGGGTGATAAAGCCAATATTGATTTGGGTATTGGCTATTTGGTAATAACGTGCAGGGCCGCCACCTTTCATTTGTGTGGGAATAAGCTCAAAATGATTTTCAAGTTGCTGGCGAACAAGTTGTAAGCTCATGTACTGGTTAGTGGCTTCGCGCCCGGTGTCGCCCATTGGCATGGTTTCAATAAAACGCAGAGTAAAATCATTTTCAATGCAGTAGTTCACCATGTCCTGCACTTCGTCATCATTCACGCCTTTCATTACAACCATATTGATTTTTATGGGGCTAATGCCTGCTTGCCTGGCTGCTTGTAAGCCATCAAGTACTTTTTGTAATTTACCCTGAGTAATTTGTTTAAATTTATCGGCATCCAGGCTATCCAGGCTGACATTAATGCGCTCAATACCCGCGCGTTTTAAGTTGACGGCTTGTTTGGCCAGTCGAGTGGCATTAGTGCTTAGCGATAGATCGCTGAGCTCGGGAATGGACGTGATTTTGTTCACTAATTCTGAGAAGTTATGCCGGACAAGTGGCTCGCCACCGGTGAGGCGCACCTGAGTGGCTCCAAGCCGGGCAAAAGCTGCAATAATGCGAGTGGTTTCGTCAAAGCTTAACCAGTCTGCGGGCTCTTGAAAGTCGTTGAAACCTTTAGGAAGGCAATAATTGCAACGTAGGTCACAGCGGTCGGTTACTGAAACACGAAGGTATTTAATTTGACGACCGTTCGGGTCAACGAGTGTGGCTGGGTGCTGTCTGGGCTTTGGCATGACGGGCATTGCTGTACCTTTATGGACTGGCTCTAATTATGCCTTAGTATAGAATGAATAAGAAAATTCTAATATGTAAATCCTGATTAATATAGTCTGTTTTTTTGATCTAGGGCAGTAAAAAAGCATAAAAAACCTTCAAATATAGTCGATAGCCTGATTGAGGCTATTCTCAATCCGTTGTTCCAGGTCGGCTTTACTATTCAGGGGAGTGATAATGGCAATACTGCCATTTTTAGTAGGGACAATGGTTGCTTTAAAGCCGTCCTTGCTGAGTGATATGCGGCGCGTAATATTTTCGTCTGGCATGACTAATAAGGTCACTGTTTCATTTTCAGTACGTAAAACAATATGCACGCCGCGTGAATTTTGAATTGGACAGGCACCAGCGTAGCTTATCGAGCCAATGGGCTTGTTTAATTTGATATTAAAAGGCTGCAGTACATGGTTAAGTTTTGCAAGTTGAATATTGTTATTTTTGGTTAAATGATACATTTCCTGTGTTACGTGGTTGATAGCAATATCGCCCAGTGATAATGCATTTTTTTGCCAGGGTAAATAATTCAAATTAAGGCTTAGCCCAAAAAGCAGCAACACGCTGGCCGCCACGGCATAGAATTTAAAACGATTAGTGCGTAATTGGAGTTGTTGTTTGAAGCTTTGTTTTAAAAGAATGCGTTCAGCCAGACCGTCGGGGACCGTGATATTGGCGGCATCATGAATAGAGCGGTCAAGCTGTCCGATGGACTCGGCAAATTTAGTGCAGGCAGAACATGTTTGCAGGTGAGCATTGATAGCGTCATCTTTACTATTCGGTTCTGTTGCGAGTTTTCTGTGTACGTCGATACAATTCATTCTATTTAACCTGAAGCAGTGACTAAAAATTTACCGAAGATTTATTTTCGGCTGTTAACAATTGTCGTAATTTCTGACGGGCACGAAAGAGACGAGTCATAATCGTGCCTGCTTTGGTCGCAGATATTTCGGCAATTTCTTCGCAAGAATAACCACCGAGAACCTGTAGCATCAGGGCTTCACGGTAATCAATTGGGAGCTTGTCCAGAGCCTGGCGCAAATTAATGTCATCAGAAACGCTGCAGTCATATTGTGCATCGGGTAAGTCAACGTTAATGTCGTCCAGTGAAATATCATTGGTCTTATTACGCCCAAAATGGCGGGCAATCTCACGCCTTAAAATAGTATAAAGCCAGGCACGGGCGGCTTTTTCATCTTTGAGTGTGTGCAACGATTTCCAGGCTCGAGCAAAACATTCCTGTAATAAGTCTTCGGTTAAGTCTTTGTTTTTGCATTGCCAGAAGGCAAAACGGTAGAGTTCGGCCGAATAGGCATGGACTAAATTCTCAAAAGTTAGTTGTTTGTTATCCATCATGTCATTGTAGACCCTCATGATATAGAGATCCTTACAATTAAAATGTAAGGATTCCGGGTTTAGTCAGGTCTTCTTAGTGTGGCAGCATGTTGCTGTTTATATTATGGAGGAATTAGACAATGAATAAACAAGAAAAAAGTAGCAAGTTTGTGAGTACTAAGACAGTCGGTCTTATAGTAATAATGTGGTTTTCGTTTATGTTTGGGGCGTGGGCGCAAGCCGCACAGAGTAAATCTTCAACCGATGCAGTCCCCCCCACTGTGATAGCCGTGAAATTTTATGCGGATTGGTGCTCGTCTTGCAAAGCGATGGCAACGACCTATAAAGAGTTCCAAACCAAATTTGATACCCAGCCAGTTCTTCATGTTGTCCTTGATCATACTCGTAAGTACGACAGACAGCAGTCAGCGTATTTAGCAGTATCCCTGGGGTTAGGTAAGGTATGGGAAAAATATGCCAACAAAACAGGCTTTATTCTGCTTATTGACGGAAAGACACGAGAGGTGATAACAACCCTCACAAAAAATCATACGCTTAAGGAAATGGGTGTTGCTTTGCAGAAAGCGGTAGATAAATCATCTTCTAGTTTATAATCACACGGTCAGGTTGATGCCTGACAAAGTTGGCGATATTGAGGTTCTGTTGATCTTCAGAAGATCAACAGAACCTAGTCTAGATTCTGAATACTATCAAAAATGGCATGTATGTCTTCTGACCAGCGCTTAAAAACGGGCGTGAGAGAGGAGTCTGGATACATCTGGTCAAAAGAAATTGGGTCAATCGTAACGAGTATTGTTTGCCCTGCTTCTGCAAAAATTGAAATCTTCAGCGGTAAATAGGGAATGAGTTCGGGTAATTTTTGGCTGATGGTTTTTATTTCATCTGCTTTACCAAAAAAAACAACACGATACTTATCGGTTTTATAACCTGATTTGGTTAGCCCAATATCAACACGTTGCACACGTGATGGTATATAGCCTTGTTTTTTAATTGCGTTTTGCAGCAGTAACATGGTTTCAGGGAAGTCTTCCGTTGAACGTGCCATTATCAGTTCATCTGCAATAACGCTAGATTGCATACCGATAAAAGCTAAAATAATACTTAAAAATGTTGCTGTGATTTTTTTATTCATTATAACGTCGCTTCTTCTATAATTTCAGTATAGAGCTTAGACATGCTCTTGCAGGCATCATCTAATTCATCATTGTTAAACAGCTTGCTTAAGCGTAATGGGTTAATGGCCATCACTTTGACTGAGTCGCCTTGTTGCACAATGGTAACCCGACAAGGTAAAAATAAACCGATTCTTGGGTCTAGAGCAAGCGATTCATTTAAGAACTGGAAGTTACAAAAATAAAGAATGATCTGTTTTTTATTTTGTCTGTTTTTACCCACCAGACCATCGTCCAGAGTTTGTTGCCGAATAATTCTAAAGTTTTTGCCGATAACGGCTTTTTTTAAATTATCTAATGTTTTTTCAAGTGAATAGGGCGACTCTTCCATAATAATTGCGTCGAGCTTTCGATCACGAAGTTTAGGCACCTGTTTGGTTTCAAAGTGGCGAATATAGGCAACCACATCATTAATATCCGATTCTGACATACCCTGTTTGAGGAAAGATTTCATCGGCGTTTTATCACGCCCGGTCATTAATGTGTGTTTAATCATTTCATCGCTGGCCGAAGCAAGGAAGCCAGGGTTATTTAAGGCCGGCGGAATAATACTTAAGTCGCGTGGCCGGGAAAAAGTGACCCCGGTGCCTTTGCCTCCCTGACCTTGTTCGCCATGGCAGCTGGCGCAGTTATTTTTAAAGAGCGTTTTACCGCGTTTGATATTGCCTTTTATTGGTGTAGGGTCAAATGTGATGGTTTTATCATCAGTAAAACTACGTATGTATTTAACCAGTGCTTTTATATTCTCGTCACCGAGTTTTTTAAATGCAGGCATGGTACGGCCAACACGACCATGTTCGATTGTTTTAATAAGGTAGTCGTCGTTAATGCTATTGAGAAAGGATGTCAGATCCAGTGGAATGCCAACGCCACCACTGCCTTTGCTACCGTGGCACACTGAGCAATTTTTGGTGTACAGGCGCTCGCCGTCTGGACTGTCGGCATAAGCAGCCTGGGATCCAGTCAGAATAAAACCACTGAGTACCGTTAGAAATAAAAAACGCTGAGTTAACATTAGGCTGCCCTTATATTTTGCGGGTGATGTTACTAGTATAAGTATATTAGTAT
>QIKU01000089.1 GCA_003232015.1 Gammaproteobacteria bacterium | reverse complement strand
TTTTGGTGTGCTTAAACACCAAATACAGTATCAACCTCAGGCGGTGTAAACACCGCTTGTGATTGGTTGAGGAAGATGGTATCTACTTGCTAAATAACCGACAAGTTTATTAATAACAATCTAACTGAGCAGTTATATCGAAAACAGGTCATTTCTACCTTGCGTCAACACACCCACAGCCAACCAAACTCCTGTAAACGGCTTGATTTATATCCATTGTTGTGGTTTTAGATAATGATCATATAAGTCTGCTTCTTTTGAGCCAGGCTCCGGTTTCCAGTTATAACGCCATTTAACCAGAGGCGGCAATGACATTAAGATGGATTCGGTTCGCCCACCGGTTTGCAAGCCAAACAAGGTACCACGATCATAAACTAGATTATATTCGACATACCGGCCACGACGATAAAGTTGAAAGTCGCGCTCAGTTTCACCATAGGTTTTATTTTTATTTTTGCTAACAATGGGGCGGTACGCAGGAATAAAGGCGTTGCCAATACTTTGCATAAACTCAAAACTCTTTTCAAAGCCCCATTCATTAAGGTCGTCAAAAAACAATCCACCAACACCGCGAGTTTCATCACGGTGCTTTAAATAAAAGTATTCGTCACAGCATTGTTTATATTTTTTATAAACACTATCACCAAAAGGATCGCAGGCGGCTTTAGCGGTTTTATGCCAGTGGATCACATCTTCTCTTACCGGGTAATAAGGTGTTAAATCAAAGCCACCGCCAAACCACCACACCGCTTCGGCATTTTCTTTTTCGGCAATAAAAAAACGTACATTGGCATGCGAGGTGGGAATATGAGGGTTGTGAGGGTGAATAACCAGCGACACACCCACGGCCTGAAAGTCCCGCCCTTCCAGTTCAGGCCGTGCCGCCGTTGCAGAGCGGGGAAGTTGGTTACCGTAAACATGAGAGAAATTAACACCAGCTTGCTCAAAAACAGCGCCGTTGGTTAGCACCCGGGTTCGACCACCGCCGCCTTGCTCTCGCTGCCAGACATCTTCTGCAAATGATTGTTGCCCATCTTCGTCACTCAGTGCATCACAAATGTGATTTTGCAACTCAAGTAAATATTTTTTTACGACATCGATATTAATTTCTGGCATGGCATCACAACTCTTTAAATTCTTATTTCAGCTTTCGTCATAACATCATAGATGGGGGTGGGTTGTAACAAATCACCCACACTCGCATTTATAACTTTTGCTAACTGGCCAGAGAAATATTGCTGCACCTCACTGACCGTTTTGGCGGGTGGCTTACCTTCGGTATTTGCACTGGTCGAAACAATGGCACCCTTAAAACGGTTACAAAGTGCAACGACGACTGGGTGGGCGCTCACACGTACCGCTATTGTTTGATGCTTACCGGTCAATAACGGCGAGAAAGTACCACCTTGCCTGACAGGCCAGAGCCACGTAACCGGCCCGGGCCAGGATGATTTTGCATCACTAGCAACAGATTCAGCAACATTATCAATATAAGGCAGGAGCTGTTCAAAACTCGAGGCAATTAAAATCAATCCTTTATCGGGATTGCGCTGCTTTAATTGAATTAGATGAGCGACAGCTTCAGGCTGCTGTGGGTCACAACCCAGGCCAAACACAGACTCGGTAGGGTAGCCAATAAGCAAACCTTGTTGTAAAGCTGTTACTGCATCCTGAATATCTTGTTGTAAATCAGACACGGCTTTAATTATGCAAAATTCATTTGTACTTTGATATTTTTACCTATCAACTGCTTTAGCAAAGCAGCGTTAATCAAACGATGTATTCTCACGGTCGGCAGGTTTACTTCTACCACTATCGCTATGAATTTTTTTAACATAATTAAAGCCTGTTATATTAACTTAAAAGCAGATTAGCGCTTAGAAATTGGGTTGCTTATTCTGCCGAGTTCTCTTTTGACTCATCCGGGTCATAGGTCGGGCGAATATCGGCAAGATCAGACTCATCCACCGCCTCTACATATTTACATTCTTTTTGTGGGCAGGTTTTTTCATGCCCACGGCGCTTGGTAATTTTAAGCGTTAGCATTGGCCATGCACAGTCCGGGCAAGCCTGTTTAAGTGGTTCATTCCAGACTGCGTATTTACATTTAGGATAATCGGCACAGGAATAAAATATTTTTCCATTACGTGATTTACGCATTAACATGTTGTGCTGGTTACACTCCGGGCATTTAACCCCCATATCTTTTGGTTTTTCCAGTGGTTCAATATGCTTGCAATCAGGGTAACTGCTGCAACCAATAAATTTGCCATAGCGACCCGAGCGAATGATTAAATCCGAACCACAGTCCGGGCACTTACGGTCTTCAATTACTTCTGGTTCAGCGTCGGCATCTTCATTGACGTTGCGCGTATAATCACATTCTGGATAGTTATTACAACCAATAAAGCGACCCCGCCGACCTAAGCGAATCGCCATGTCGCCACCACACTTGGGGCATTTTTCTTCGAGTGCTTCGTGAGTTACATCTTTCCTGTCGACGTTTTTATCTTTATCAAGGACTAACTCTTTAAACGGTTTCCAGAATTTTTTCATTATCGGAACCCATTTTTTCTCACCACGCGAGATGGCATCGAGGTCATCTTCCAGTTTGGCGGTAAAATCATAATCAACGTACTGGGTAAAATGCTCGGTTAAAAATTTAACGACGATGCGACCCACATCGGTTGGAATAAAGCGGCGCTTGTCCATGATGACATATTCACGTGCCTGCAAGGTTGAAATGATCGATGCATAGGTTGAAGGCCGGCCAATACCATGCTCTTCCAGTGACTTAACCAGCGAGGCTTCTGCGTAACGCGGAGGCGGCTCAGTAAAATGCTGTTCGGGTAAAAGTTTAACCAGATTCACCACGTCACCTTCTTTTAAAGGTGGCAGTAAACGATCTTTATCATCAGCAGGTTTTGCATCGTCGACACTTTCCTGATAGACCGACATAAAGCCAGGGTCAACTAGCTGCGAACCATTGGCACGAAATATTGCACCGGCTTTTTTTGCATCCGTTTCACTGCCAGTATGCAAGTCCATCGCAACCGTATCGAGTGTTGCATGTACCATCTGGCAGGCAACGGTGCGCTTCCAGATTAAACTGTATAAGCGAAATTGATCTTTGGTTAAATGTTTTTTAATCGCATCGGGTTCATAAAAAACCGAAGTCGGGCGAACAGCTTCGTGCGCTTCCTGTGCATTTTTTGCCTTGGTTTTATAGGTACGCGGTTCTTTTGGTAAATTCTGTTCACCAAATTTTTGCAAAATAAATTTACGAATATCTTCTAGCGCTTCATTCGCCAGGTTCACTGAGTCGGTACGCATATAGGTAATTAAACCAACAGTCTCACCACCGAGATCGATACCTTCATAAAGTTGCTGCGCAATGCTCATGGTTTTCTTTGCAGTAAAACCTAGCTTGCGTGAGCCTTCCTGTTGCAAGGTGGATGTAATAAAGGGGGCACTTGGGTTGCGTTTACGTTTCTTTTTATCGACTTTGGCAACAATGAGCTTACCTTTTGCTGCTTTGTTAATAATGTCCTGTGCGTTATTGGCTTTTGCTTCACTGTTAATAGTGAATTGTGATATTTTTTCACCGTCTAAAAAAGTCAGCTTACCATTAAATTCCTGCTTGTCACTTTCGACTGTCGTGTCCAGCGACCAGTATTCTTTCGGCTCAAATTTTTCAATCGCCAGTTCACGTTCAACAATTAATCGTAATGCCGGACTTTGTACCCGACCCGCCGATAAACCACGACGAATTTTTTTCCATAACAACGGCGATAAATTAAAGCCGACTAAATAATCAAGTGCACGTCGGGCAAGTTGTGCATCGATCATATCGTATGAAAGCTCACGCGGATTAGAAACGGCTTCATTGACTGCTGTTTTGGTTACTTCATTAAAAGCAATGCGCCCTACAGTTTTGTTTTTTAACAAACCCTGATCGTTAAGCAGTTCATATAAATGCCATGAAATGGCTTCACCCTCGCGATCCGGATCCGTTGCGAGGTAAAGATTATCGGCTTTCTTTAAGGCTTTCTTTATTGCATCAACATGCTTCTGATTTTTTTCGAGGATCTGATACTTCATCGCAAAATCATTGGCCGGATCCACTGCACCTTCTTTTGGTAATAAATCACGCACGTGACCATACGAAGCTAAAACTTCAAAGCCCTTACCAAGGTATTTTTTGATTGTTTTTGCTTTTGCGGGAGATTCTACAATGACTAAGCTTTTTGCCATTCGTTTTTTAACTCACTGTGGTTAAACAGACTGGTTCTTTTTTACATTAATTGCTATGGTTTTTAATCTATTTGATTTTTAACAGTATAGAAATTAATGCAGTTGGCCGGTGGCTTCTTCAAAAACCAGCTCTTCCATCCAGCTGATCGAGCCATCAAAACCCGGCTGATTAAATAACACCATTAACACAACCCATTTTAATTGTTCAATATCCGTTTCGTCTGTATCGAGCGCCATAATGCGATCAATCACCATTTCTCGTGTCATGTGATCGAGTACGCCCGTCTGTTCCAGAAACATTAAAAAGCCACGGCTGTTAGTATCTAACTTATCAGATTCTTCGCGGGTATAAATTCGAGTCGATTGCTCAGGATTTAGCGAGGGATAATGCCCTTCACCCTGATAATCAGTTAAACCTTCCAACCATTCAAATGCCTGTTCAATCTGGCCAAGTTGAAAACCGGCTTCCTGGAGCTCATTGCGCAGGGAGTCTTCGTCAACATCAAAGTCCACATCATCATTCATATAATTGTCAAACAAATACATTAAAACATCGAATATATTTTGTTTCATTCTCGCCCCTTTGTTCAGATGCGCTTTACTTTAAATACCCAGCTCAAATTCCAGCTAAATCTGGTGAGCTCAAGACGGCTCGGACAGCTTGCAATAATGACCACCGTGCGTTGACACAATGTAGCCTTGCAATTCCAGTACCAATAGCATGGAGCAAACAGCGTCTGCCGTCAATCCACTTCGTTCCACAACGGTATCCACCGCAGTGGGGTCAAATCCCACATGGGTGAGAACCATTTGGTAATCCGCATCCAACTCAGCCTGAACTTTTTCATCCTCAGCCTTATTCTCAGTGCGCTTACTCCTTAATTGGGGGCGGTACGGCAATATTTCAATCAATTCTTCATAGATATGTTCAGCCGTTTCAACCAGCTTGGCGCCCTGCCGAATCAATGAATGGCAACCACGAGCAAGCGGGTTGTGAATCGAACCGGGCAGCGCAAATACCTCCCGACCCTGCTCAAGTGCTTGTTTTGCCGTGATTAATGAGCCGCTACGCAATGCGGCCTCAACCACAAAAACACCCCGGCTCATACCACTAATAATCCGATTGCGCCGCGGAAAATTGCCGGGGACCGGCGCGGAGCCCAAAGGAAATTCACTGACAATAGTACCTTTTTGCGCAATCTGGTGTGCTAACTCCCGGTTTCGAGCCGGATAAACCCGGTCAATCCCGGTCCCAATCACCGCAATCGTCCGCCCATTTTGTGCCGCTAAAGCTCCCTTATGACAGGCCGTATCAATCCCCAGTGCCAGGCCACTGGTCAGGGTCCAGCCAACTTCAGCCAGATTTTTAGCAAAATCCTCGGCGGTTTGCAGCCCCATAGGGGTTGGAGTACGGCTCCCCACCATCGCGATTTGCTCGCTCAGAAGTAAGCTTTTGTCGCCCAAAAGAAATAATAAAGGTGGTGGATCGGCTATTTCTTTCAATAACGTGGGGTAAGCCTCATCGGCCAACGTTAATACGCTCGCCTGATTGGCCTCAAGCCATGCGCAATCTTTTTCAACCTGTTGCCAGTCCGGTGCCAACAGGTACTCAACACTCTTTTTCTTTAGCGCGCACGCGGTTAATTTTGTATGGCTCGCTTCGAGTATTTTTTTTGGCTGCTCAAAAACCGAAAGCAGTTTGAGAAAAGTCGTTGCCCCGATACCCGGTGCACGATGAACCGCTAACCAGCTGGCCAGCTCTGTTTGAAGATGTTCTGCCATGATATTCCTCGAGGCACATCCTTGTACCTATATTAAAAATGCGCCAGGTAAAAAATGCTACTCGGGATTTTGTACCACATCCAGCACATGCAATACACGCGCGGCTTCCAGTACCAGGGCATAACTGACTTTATCAAAGACACGGAAAACCATTAATATGCCGGCTTTTTCATCGGGTAACTTAACCTTCTCATTCACTTTTCGGTCCCGCACAACAACGCCGCCCTGATAAATATCAAGCACATCGCCTTCTTCCATCCCTTCACGGGCACCTAAGGATAACGCCACCACATTGTGCTGGCCGATATCATTTACACCATTAAGAACCGAGATAATGTAGCCTTTCACCTTATTATTAGGCGCTTTCGGTAGGAAATTAATCGTTTTGCGTTCTTTGTTTAACGGCAATAAATAATCACCGTCCAGTATTTCAAGAAATGCACGGTTAATTCTTAATGTTGAAGGTTTACCCACTTTAATTAAGTTGCTCTCACCTAAATTAATGGCTTCATAACCCAGTATTTCATTGGTCTCCGGGTGTTTATAAACAGCCCCAGGGCGTACGACCTGAAAGCCGGTTGTTTTAGGGTTTTCCAGCCGCCGCACATAAATTTTATGGCCGGGCCCAGAAATAAGGTGTTGCTCAAAGGAAGATACAATATAAGGCGCAAACTCTAATTCTTTCTCACCAATAATACGGTGGGCATATAAAAAGGCATCAATGGCAGAACGAGGAATGGTGGTAATGGCTTGCTCCAGCGGTTCAGCATGCACTCTGGGTGATAATTTAATGGTGTCAATGCCCTTAGGTGGAGGCAAAACACCACCGGCACCTTCTAAGGTTAAGAAAGGCTGGCCATCAACATAATGTAACAATACAACATCACCCGGATAGATTAAGTGCGGATTGCGGATTTTTGGATTAATATTCCAGACTTCTGGCCATAACCACGGACTTTTTAAGAATCTGGCTGAAATATCCCATAAGGTGTCACCTTTTTTCACCACATAGCGATCCGGGTAATCACGCTTGATAGCGGTAACCTGTGTTTCTGCCTCCACTTGCATTGGCATGGTGGTCACTTCATCTTCAGCAGGGGTAACCTGGACAACCTGCTCAACAGGTTCAGGCTTTGGTTCGGCTTTTTGTGTTGAACTACAACCCGCCAGACCCCATATTCCTAATAGCAATAAAATTCCTGAAAGAGATACTCGGCATGCTTTGTTCTGTATCATATAATTAACCTTAATATAGGGCTGTTGACACTTTCATAACTAACTGGCTATTTAATTTATAACACGGTATGAAATGCACCTTAATTTAAAAACAGGTCATTCTCCGGCATTTTATTATTTAAGTTACGTACTCAAATAATGAAATAATTTACCGTTTTAATACCAGTTATTCTAGTAGTATCATAATGTTAGCAGATCTTTTTACAAATGTACTATAAATTTGGCACGAAATGGTATGGCATTACTCAATATTTTAAATTTCCCCGATCCTCGTCTTCGCACAAAAGCAAAGCAAGTTACTGATTTTAATAATAAAATATGTGAGCTCACGGATAATATGTTTTTCACCATGTATGCCGCTCCTGGCATCGGTTTAGCCGCCACCCAGGTGGATGTACACCAGCGTATTATTACCATAGACATCTCTGAGGAAAAAAACCAACCACTGGTTGTCATAAACCCCATAATTATTGAAAAAGAGGGTGAACAGGCCACCGATGAAGGCTGTCTGTCCGTACCGGGTATTTACGAGCCGGTAAAACGTTATGATAAAATTCGCCTCAAAGCACAGGACAAACACGGCGAGTTTTACGAGCTTGATACAGAGGGTTTATTATCGGTTTGCATTCAGCATGAAATGGATCACCTTGAAGGTAAATTATTTGTCGATTACCTGTCTGAAATGAAACGTAACCGCATCCGCAAAAAATTAGCCAAAGCGTTAAAAGCCTAAGACTAAATTTATCGGGCAATAATTTAAAACGAGACTGTATGTCCTTAACTCCTCCTTTACGTATTATTTTTGCTGGCACACCCGAGTTTGCAGCCACGGCTCTTGATACACTGATTAAAAATAATTTTAATATTATTGCC
>QIKU01000064.1 GCA_003232015.1 Gammaproteobacteria bacterium | reverse complement strand
AGCCTACTGTGTTGTTCCGGCATTAGCCAAGTACCTTTTCTCTTGTATTGATTAAGGGAAAACCATTTTCACATAATGCTAGTTCTAAAGCGGCAGCATGGCGTTGACGCTGCATGCCATTTTGTAAACGGTCTTTTAAATGTTCATTACTTAAAACCTGCCCCATAAAATAACGTTTACCAACGATAAATTTCTGGCCATATTTTTGCCAGATGGTGGCGACTTTTTCTGCGTCCGGGTAGGGCAGGTTTTCGTCTTCATCTAAACCGACAATATCATCGTCTGCATCATCATTGGGTATGTCGAGGTAGTTATCTGGATCTTTTATGCTTAAGTCGTTTTTTTCAAAGTCGACACCTGTTATATAGGTAAATGATTCTGCCGCCAGTTTTGCGTAAAGTGGGTTGTTCATTTTATTGATGAGCCAGTTAACCGCATGCGGGTCGCCCAGTACGCCGATGGATTTTATAATGGCGCGGGTTTGTGTTTCATCTTTTGACAGTTCCGATATCCATTCCCGGCCCTGTTCAACCGGAAGCACTCGAAAGGCTAACTGAATGGCTTTGTTCTGTAATGCGCCTGACTTGAACACATAGGGTTTTAAATAAACAGCTCGGTCATGCTGCCCAAGCAATATTGCAGACCAGTTTGCCCAGAATCGGATAGTGTCATTGTCGCTGTTTACCGCGCTATTCACAAACGGCATGCAGTCCTGACGGCGCAGTTCGCCGACCAGCCTTAATGCACGTGAGTAAAGATGGATGTCCTGCATACAGTCTTCGCGTTTTAATATTGATAATAACGCATAACCCGGATCGTAGCGCCGTACACTGCAGGCGGCAATGCCTAAGTATTTATGTTGCAGATCTTTACCATTTAAAAACCGTTCTATCCAGATATTAGCAATATCCTCTGGCAACCAGCCCATCGCTGAAACCAGACCACATAATGCATATTTGGAACTTAAACCCACATCCACTACAGTTTTAATTTTTGCTGAATCATGGCTACGCATGGCAATATTCATTGCGGTAAAGACTTCGCCTGGTTCCTGCAATTCAAGTGCCTGCTCACAAACCTGCCAGCCAATTTCCATTGATGTCATTAGGCCATCTAGTTGGGCATTTATTCTTTGTTCCAACGCTAAAATATCCTGCTGATCATTATGCGGTTCGTTAATCGTAATGGAACGTAAAATCCATAAAAAAGCAGCTTCATTAACGTATTGCTCATAAATACCTGTAAATGAACTGTGTGCAGCCGCATCAAGCTTTTTTGAATAAATAACGTGCATAGAGCTTAACCAAGAATATTCTTTTTATTATGCCAAAGCGGGTCACCTAAACGGCAAACATTGCGGCCTTCAAATTTCACATCGAATGAATACATCATAAACTCACAGACATTTTCAATGGTGCCACTGGCAATGCCTTTTCGCGAACCGGCTGCATCACCGGCACTCTTTGAATACAGGGCACCCTTGGTCATGGGCATAACGCCATCGGTTTTAACCGACTTGGGGCCTTTTGATGTGTCGGCAGACTTGCCCGTGTTTGCGTAAGGGATAGGTACAATGGCTTTGCCAACCGGTGTTAGACAGACGTCCGGGAATACGGTACTTGAACCACCACTGCCTTTGTGAGCAACGCCTCTGCCATTTGAAAATGTTGTTTGTGCCATATTATTAACCTTTATTTATTTTTTCATTGTGATTTTTATATCACTAATTTTTAGCATTTTTTTATCGCATTCTAGTGCGGCACGCCAGATTAAACTGGCGCGCAGTTGATTCGGCTCAATCACAAGGGTTTCCAGGTTAAAGGCTGGATGAAAACGTTCACCTGCCATACTGATATCAGAATGCAACCTGACTTTTGGTACACTGAATTTAACATTACTATTTGGGTGCATATTGGTAATTTCCACTTTTTCACCCCCCTTTAAAAATCCCGGATAAACTAAATCAGGATGAGCCATTGAAAAAAAACGTTTATCAAAATCTTCCGGGAGATAAGGTGCTCGATTAGTTTGCCAGTGCTCATCATAGGTGCCGGCATAATCGGCACGCGGTAACCAGTGTGGCGCGCTCACTCCAAAGCAAGACGGCATTGGTTGCTGATGCGACTCTGTAATTAAATCGTTGGGATCTTCAAGGTTAGGTAACTGTACACCATTCATTTCTTCAACATTACGTTGCCCCGCGAACCCACGACCGACCGGGTTACGTCGTTCCACCGATGCAACACGGCCATCCTGAATATGCACACCACCGTATGCTTTTTCGTAAACCATGGCCATCGTTTTAAATGGTTTAGCTTGTGTAATGCGCCCATCAAGCCATTGCCTGTCGCCAAAGACCCGCACAGTTTTATTCACCTGGCCTACTTTTAAATTAACGTCTAATTGTCTTGCTTCGGCTCCATTCGGAACAAAAGCATGCCCGACCATTATAATATCACTGCAAGGTTTGCCCGTATGATAGTCGGAGGCATGTTTAATGCTCGACTTACCCGGCTCTGTCCAGTATTCATCTGCTTCTAATGGTGGTAACTGCTCGTTTGCTAACGTCCATTGTTTACCGATATTAAAAGTAGCGCGTACGACGATATAAAGTGAGTCAATGGCTTGCTCATTGGGAAACCAGGTGTTTTCAACAGCAAAAGGTGTATTGTTCTGGAGTTGAAACATAATGAATTATTAATTAACTTGCACCGAGCCACCCATAATACGGTTGACGCCGGTTGAACGATTTAACAGGTATTTGCCGCGTATTAATATTTTACCGGCTTTGGTTAGGGTAATGCTGGACTCGCCACATTTAAGAACAATTTGCTCGTGAGCCTGAAAGGTTATTTTTTTGCCGTCGATTAATACATCGTCTACATTTAAGTTGCTTTCAAGCTTAATTTTATTATTTTCAGATTCAGTAATTTGTGTTTGTTCAAAACTTTCCAGCATATCTTGCAGAGGGCTATGAATTATTCCCATAATAACTGGGGTTTGGATATCGCCATTTGCGAATAGCAAGGCCACTTGCCGACCGATATGTGTTTGTGTTATGCCAAGTGTTGTCATGGCAGCCAAAGGCTGTTCGGTGGTATTACCAGAGAAATCAACTTGCGGTGCGCCTTGCTTATCGACTGCCACAAGGGTGCCAATGACAATTTCACCCGGCGCGATTGTTGTAAGCGATTCTGTAGACCGTTCTACTGTTTGAACTGTATTTTCTTTTTCGTGTATCACGTTTTACATCACTCATGAATCAGTTTTGGTTAACTATAATTAATGGCACTTAAACCCATATACCGACTAAGATTGCCACACTATTGTCGCAACCACAAAACTAAGGTTAATTAGTTAGCACCTTACTTCCCTTAAGAACCACATTACTCGATCCTTTAATGTTTATGGTTTTACCGCTAATAGTAATATCACCATTACTTTTCATTACAATTTGTGCTGCACCGGTTCTAATTGTAATTTTATCGTCGGCGTCCATGGTAATGGTTTTAGCACGCAGGCTATAATCTTTTACAACACTCTCTGTGTAGTTTCCAGTTACCGATTCTTTTAAATCTTTATCAACATGAATAGTCATATTAGATTTAATAGTTTCTTTATGGTCAACCCCAACAACAATGGTTTTGTTTTTCTTTATTTCTTCAGTCTGGTTATTATTTACCGTTTTATTTCGGTCATTTTCTATTGTCGAATTTTCATCACGTTTAACTAATTTTGTGCGATCATTGTCAACTGTGAGTGTTTCATCGTTTTCAACACGGGTATCCATATTCTTTTCGGCGTGAATATAGATTTGTTCGCTGCCCTTTTTATCTTCAAAACGCAGTTCGTTGAAATTTTCGGCAGTTGCTTTTTTTGTTGAGCGGGTTTTTATACCGCTTTGTGTTTTAGAGCTGTATACCGGCTTATTTTTTCCATTATAGACAGAGCCGGTAACAATAGGACGATCCGGGTCACCATCAAGGAAATTAACAATCACTTCGTGACCCATACGTGGAATAAATGATGTACCCCACTGATTACCTGCCCAACTTTGCATCACCCTGATAAAACAAGTACTGTTTTCGTCTTTTTTACCTTCGCGATCCCAGATAAACTGGACTTTAATACGCCCGAATTCATCAATATAAATTTCCTCGCCCGCAGGGCCAACGACAATAGCAGACTGCGGCCCTTTCATTACCGGCCGAGGATGCTCCAGAGCCGGACGGAAATGCACGTCAGCAGGAATACAATAAAAACTATTATGATAAGAAGAACCACCCTCACCGCCTGTTTTATAACTCGCGTCACTCGCGCGGTGAGTAATGTGCGTAATAATGTAGCTGCCTTTTTCGTTCTTGATGGCATGTTTGGCAAGCTTAAATTTTCCACCAGCATAAAAGCTACTGCAATTACTTTCTGCATTGACTTTATTTATGCCAACTTCTTCTGCATCCATTCTCATTTTGGTGATTTCATTACCAGAACGGGTGTCATAAAAACCAGGGTATTCAAAATGGTCAAACTTTGCATTATTTGCAAACTGGCTGCTTGTTTTAGTGTTGGCAATTAAATTTTTATCTGGCTCTTTAAAATTATAATCATTTAAAGTCCACTGCCCTTTTTGAAAATTATATTGATGTTTCCAGACATTGATTTGTGATTCGGTGTCACTGCCGATGCTTCCTTTGGCATATTGCACATCAGTTTGTGCACATTCTTCGTAGGCATTTTGCTGATCAACAATGACCATTGTATGTTTTTTATCGTCATGCTTGAAATAGTAAGCAATGCCGTCTTCTTCTAGTAACCTGGAGATGAAATGCAGGTCGCTTTCATTGTGCTGTATGCAATATTCACGCTTTTTACCGCCTTCGGCTTTAAAGTCGAAGTCATTAAAACCCAGCTCTTTGAATATTTGCGTCACAATTTCTTTGGTATTTTTTTCCTGAAAAATACGGTGGTTGTTGGTTTTACTTAAAAACCATAACCAGGGCACCATTGTTAACGTGTATTCACGTAATTTACTGGTAGTGATTTCGCCAATCGACACATTGCTAATGTAACCATTGAAATAGCGTTTTATTTTGGAATGAACGGTTAGCGTGCAAACTTTTGCAACGAACTGTTCTGCTGTAAGCTCGAGACTTTCAGACAACACGTCGACTTTAAATGCAAACGTCCCTGAAATTGATTCTTCACCACTAAAAGCAGCAAGTAATAATGTATCTTTCCCCAACGAAAAGTCAGAGATGGAAATAGCCCGGTTATCTTGTGTTATCTGGCCCATACATACGACATCCTAATCATCAAAGAGGTAAATTGCTAAACCCCCAAATTATGGGTACTCACCTTAACTTTAAAATTATAGTAAGAACTAAATTAAACCTGAACTAAATAGCAAATTAACTTTGCAAAATTCAGGCGCGCTAATAATTAAGGTGAAATAAATTCCACCTTAATTATTAAGCAGCAAATGCTTATAAAAGTTTTGCTTTATCCAGGTCGTAGCCAACGCGTTGAGGGCTACCCGCTTTATTTGTTTTATCATGGTCTTTGTAGTTAACCATAATGGATGAGTAGCTAAGAGTGATATTTTCTGTAGGTTCATCATCACCATTAGCAGAGATATGATAACCACTAACAATGCAATCTTCTAATGTGTAATCCATAAACTCTTCGACTTTTTCTGTACCTGTGCGTACAAATTTAATCACTACTTTTTTACCGGCCGAACCTGTTACCGACTCTTTAAAAAGTGCAGCAGCAGAACTGTCAACACGTTTTGATATCTGAATTTCCTGCATCAATGGACGTGAAGACTCACGGTTACTCATCGCACCCGGCTCCATGCTAACCGCACGATTTACACCAAACTCCAAAGAGCTTGCAGCAATGTGATCTTTGTAACCATCAGCTGTTACGTTACCTTTAATACCATCATAATCAATATAAATAGCCATTTCTTTCTTCCCTTTTATGTGACTTAAATAACAAAATTGAAATTAAATCTTAACTTAAGATTTAAAAGCAAACAACACTATCTTAATGAAAGTTCGACTGGTTCACACTTTAATTTTCTCTTTATTTTATATTGATTAAATATTAATCACACCAATATATATAATTCTATTTACCAGCCATGCTTCAATTATATGGTTAAATTTTGCTCACCATAATAGTGGTAAATTTAAAGCAGTAACACCAAAAAAATCTACCGGAGCAATATGCAATAAATGTGATTAAATACTCAATTACACTTTATAGTCCCAATTTATTGCGTATTATTTGTTCATTAAAACCGATAATCAACTTCAAAAACAATTTTCACACTATCGTCCGGTGTTTTTAAATCAGCGGGGGAGAAATCACTTTGCACAGGAAAAGCAAATTGCAAATTTGAATTTAAATTACCACCATAAGAAAACTTAAAGCCAAAACCGATGTTTGCCAAAGTCACCGTTGAATCACCTTTAGTGGGGTCAAGTGAGTAGGTTTTTCCGTAGGCCATGTCGGCGAATAAAAAAGGCTGAATTATTCTTTTCAGGTTGCTATTTCCAATCGGCATATCAAAAAAATCGGGGGCTTTAAATATCCAGTCAACTCCCAGGTGAAGGCCATCATCTGCAAAAAACTTATTAACCGGGAAACCGCGTGCGCGAGTGGGGCCGGCAAGTGCAAACTGGCTAATCGATGACAATGCCTGCCCCGAAAATTGTAGAGATGAGCGGGCAATAACCCGTGTTTCTGAACCAAAGAAGGGGATTTTCCAGAAGGTTAAAAATACATAGTCTGCCAGCAAAATATTGTATTTTTCTTTTTGGTTGTCGGCGACACCTTTAATAAATTGACCAGACGTGTATTTAAAAAACCCCTGATGCAAGCGTCGGCTTTTTTCCTGCAAAATATCGTAACGATAAATTAATAATGTATTTTCAAGTTCATCATCAAGACCAATGTCGCCCGATGCATCCAAAGCACCAACCCGTAGTGTTGACTCAATTTTTTCGGACGTTAACTCAATAGACTGCGTTGAAGCACGACTGCGTTCTAATTTATACGCTAATGTTATATCGGACTGATTAGTTTCACCTTTTAAATTTAATGATGTAATGGCTTCAGAATTACCAGCACCCAGTACAAATTCATTTCTTGAACGCCCCAATGTGGCTCTAAAACGCGGGCTAAAGATATTTGCACCGTATTTAACCTGCCAGTAGGTTGAATTACTCGGTGAAGCTGTACGCATAATACCAAGATGCAGCACATCGGCAAAACCTAATATATTATTCACCAGGGCTTCGGCATACAACCTGTTTTTACCCGTTTCGGCCGTACCATGATTGTCAATACGCACATTAAAGTCATAACGTCGTTCGTTTATAACATTAATATTCAGTTTAGTGTCACCTACCTGGGCACCGGGTTCAAAAAAACCGGTTACATACAAACCAGGAAAGTCATTTATCAGGTAGAGTTTTTCGTCAATAATACTATTTGTAACTGGAAGCGTTAATGTGTCATCAAAAACCGATCGTATCGTGTCTGCATTATAAAGAGAATTATTTTTAACCTCTGTTTCACCCAAAATACCCAGTAACAAGGTAAGTGTAACTACACCTTTACGTACTTCCTGTTTTGGAATGTAAGCCTTTGCCAAAATAAAACCACGCTCCCGATAAAAGTTAGTAATTTTATCGGCAATGGTTTCTATCATGCCTAAAGTTATGCCTCGCTTGGCGCGTTGTTCACGTATTAACCAGACTAACCGCTGCACTTCAAGTGGCCCAGCATGCCTCTCGGTTGTTTCTTCTTCTATCTGCACTAAAAGATCAGACAGCTCACCCAGCTCTTCGAGGGTGTAGCCAGATTCCAGCAGCTTTTCTTCTGCCATCATGTCGAAGCGGATTTTTTCAACCAGCTTACCAATGGCCGCACGGGTAATACCCAACTCGGGGAATTCAACAATGCCTTGCAAACGAAATTCTTTTATCGCTAAACGCGGGCCGGCCTGAGGGTCTGGGTTACGTTCACGCACACTGGGTATATCCATATCTTCCAGATACGTTTTACGTTCTAATGTGGGCGTTTCTGTTATATTTGGCAGTTCAAGAAAGCCGGCCAAACTATTTTGCTGTAAAACACTCAACCCTATTACAAGTACAACATGATAAAATTTTATTTTTCCTGCCTGGTACAACATATTACATCCAATTTATAATTTTATTCTATTTACTATTTACTGCTAACACATTATTTCATCATGCCC
>QIKU01000032.1 GCA_003232015.1 Gammaproteobacteria bacterium | reverse complement strand
CAGTTGGTGGTTATGCGCCAAACAAGGCTTGCACAAGGTGGCGAATTTACCCGAGTTAATCGGCTCTATGTTATGTTAGATAAGCAATCTGATAAATTTATGCGAGAAGTAAAAGCTTATCATCCCGACATGGATATTGTAACAGGAACAGAGCAGCAATTAGTTAATCTGACTGAACAGTTTAAACTGGCTGACAAAATAAAGCCGGGAAAATCAAATCGAATTTATATCGTTGACCCGATTGGTAACCTGATGATGTATTATGAGCTGGAAGCAAAAGCAGCGGATATCGCAAAAGATCTGGCTCGTTTATTGAAAGTTTCACAAATGGGTTAGGCTCCACTGTTAATTCGGGTAAATTAAAATGCAAAAATCATACTTCCAAAAAATTGCACTTTTAGCGACAAGCCTGGCGTTGTTTGTTGTTGTTTTAGGTGCTTATGTTCGGCTGTCGGACGCAGGCCTGGGCTGTCCAGACTGGCCGGGTTGCTATGGTCATTTTACGATTCCACAGGCAGATCACCATGTAGAAAAAGCAAATAAAGCTTACCCTGAGCGCCCGGTAGAAGCAGCAAAAGCATGGAAGGAAATGAGCCACCGCTATTTTGCAAGTGCATTGGGTTTGCTTATTATTATTCTGGCTATTGTTGCCTGGCGTAATAGAAAAAAACCGGGGCAGCAATATCAGTTACCCATTTTTTTGGTTGGGCTGGTTATCTTTCAGGGTATGCTGGGTATGTGGACGGTGACTATCAAACTAAATCCGACTATCGTAATGCTGCATTTAATTGGTGGTATGGCAACCTTATCACTGCTGTGGTGGGTAAGTTTGCGGCAGAGTAAAATGTTTGTACCGCATTCGTCATATCCAACCCAGCTAAAGCCGTTTACCGGCATTGCCTTTACCGGCTTAATCATTGTTGTTTTTCAGATAATGCTAGGTGGCTGGACAAGTGCAAATTATGCGGCTCTGGTGTGTTCTGATTTTCCAACTTGCCAGGGGTATATAATCCCACCGACTGATTTTAAAGAAGCATTTAACCTGTGGCGGGGAACAGAAATAGATTTTGAAGGTGGTGTGCTCGACAATACGGCAAGAGTCACCATCCACTTCGTCCATCGCGTTGGAGCTTTAGTGACTTTTCTATTTATAGGTTGGTTGGGTTTAAAATTAATTTTTGGTAGTGGTGTGCCCGCGCTAAGAAAATTAGGCAAGATATTATTATTCATACTCGTATTGCAGGTGTCACTGGGCATTGCGAATGTATTGCTGTCGCTCCCTTTGTTAGTCGCGGTTGCACACAACGGCGTTGGGGCTCTGTTATTGTTAACTCTGGTTGCGGTTAATCATGCCGTCAGGCCTATCTCACAAATTTAACTCATAGATTTATTTAATATTGGGTACAACATAATGACAACAGCAACATTCAATGATTATTATGAACTCTGTAAACCAAGAGTTGTTATGCTTATTGTGTTTACGGCGGTTATAGGAATGTTTATGGCCGTGCCAATGCCACAGGATTTACCAGTACTTGAAACAATTTTTGGTACACTGGGAATTGGCCTTGCTGCCGCTTCGGCTGCCGCCATTAATCAAATAGTTGAACAGAAATTTGATGCAGAAATGAAACGGACTGAAGATCGTCCTTTGGTCACTGGTGGCCTTAACCAAAAGCAGGCATTAACTTTTGCGGTTGTTGTTGGCCTTATAGCAATGGCTATGCTGGTCTTTCTGGTTAATCCATTAACCGCAGGCTTAACTTTTTTATCATTGATAGGCTATGCTTTTATATATACACTTTATTTAAAGCATGCAACGCCACAAAATATTGTGATTGGCGGTGCGGCCGGTGCGGCGCCACCCGTATTAGGCTGGGCTGCTGTAACAAATGATGTAACAGTCGACGCACTTATTCTATTTTTAATTATTTTTGTATGGACACCACCGCACTTCTGGGCTCTGGCGATTGCCAAAAAAGATGACTACGCCAAAGTTGGTATCCCGATGTTGCCGGTAACACATGGTGTCAAGTTCACTCGTTTGCAGGTACTTTTGTATACAATATTGTTATTAATTGTAACTGCGTTACCTTTTTTATCAAAAATGAGCGGGCTTGTTTATCTGGTAGCCGCAACCATTCTTGGCGGAATCTTTCTATATTATGCTATACGAATGCAGAACCCGAAATTAAAAGGCCTGCCAATGAAAACCTTTGGCTACTCAATAATATATTTAATGTTATTGTTTAGTTTCTTGTTAATTGATCACTACATCAGTTTTTAACAAAGGGCTCCAGCAGATAGCTGTTTTTGTGTTTAGCTGCTTTGGTGTTTGATATTTTATATTCCTTGCATAAGTTATAAATTTCTCCGCATTGCCACGTAGTGCTATCTGCGCTATATAGACATGCATTTAAAGAAAGTAATTTCGATTTTAGTGGTTCATTAACGTGGTCAGCAATTTGCGACAAGTTCATAATTTGTTCGTTATTAAATACAATCTTCGCCCAGTCTAATAAAACTGATTTAGTTTCCTGTGGATCATTCCTGCGGCAAGCATGTTTGAGCCGTTTTAAATTGAGATTTAAATTTTGATTTTTTTCTGAACAGGGTGTTTTTAAATCACTATTTTTCGTACTGGAACGCCACCATAAAACAAGTGTAGTCAACCACAGTAATAAGAAAACAACAGTGCTCCAGAACCATTTTCCAGATAACTCCAGACTAGCATCTCTATCAGAGTTTGCTGCATTAGCAGATAAACCTGATTCGGTTGCTGGTTGTGAAATGATTGGTTGAGATTTATCTGTAGAAAGCGCGGGTAATACAGTGAATTTGCGTTTCGATATATGTGCGGTTTGCATTTTATTTTTTTGGGTATTCCACCAGTGTATATCGATTTCGGGTAACGTGTACACACCAGGCTTTGTTGGAATAAGCGCAATTTTTTCTTTGCGTATTGCATTGATTCCAGTTGTTGTTTTATTGTTATTGAGGACAGGCTTGTCAGAATATGACTTCAAATTACTCACGGTGAGTAGTTTAAGCTCAGGTAGTTGTGATGCCGTCAGATTATCTGCCATCAATGTAATGGTTCGGGTAATGGGTTCACCGACTCTAAATTCAGTATTGTGGGGCCAGTCTTCAATAAGTTTAATAGATGGTGAGGGCAACCAGTTTTCCCAACTAAAAGTAGCGGGTCTATCTTTAATATTTAAAGTGAGTGAATTACTGCGTAGTTGTCGAGTTTGAGTGTTTGAGTTAAATGGGTCAAAGAAATTATTGCGTGACTGCTGGTTGATAATACCAATTTTAGCGATGGAAGGTTGAATCAGTAATTTTCCGGATTGTTGCGGGAAGATAGCAATTTTCTTCTCGACAACAATGTAAGGGGTTGTTCCGCGGTATGTTTTGTACTGGATATCTTTACCTAATGATTCAGCAATGGTATCGGCGTTGTTTAAATTAATATCCCCAAACTGGTAACTACTAATACTTTGTGCAACCAGCAGTCGCAGGGTAATAATAACCTGCTCCTGGATATAACTGCTTTTTTTCGATGCTTCTAATTCGAGAATAAAGTTTTTTCCGGTAGATGCAGGATTGGCAGGCAAAGATTTTTTAACAGTAATTTCCACTTCAGGCGATAAATCTTTACCAAAAGGAACAGGTGGAACACGAAACACACCGGTTTTCCTGGCCATCAGGGTTAAGGTCCATGTGGCTCTGCGCGTGTAATTACCATTAATAATACTGATATTACTGCTTTTGGCAGAATTAAGAATATCGAAATTATCTTTAATACGGGAAAAATCAGGATCACTGTCGATGGAACCTTCTGCTGTATAAGTTAAATTAAATGAGTCGCTGAGTAAGACTGGATTCAAATCAACTTGTGCGGATATCGTTGCAGCAAACAGCGGTTTGCTGATAAAAAGTAGCAATAACAGGCTGACTAATAGTGGGAGGTATTTGTGCTTTTTATTTATCATCATCATTGCATTTAGTTACCAGGCATTGTCTTCATTGGTATGTTGTTGCCGTTTGTATTGGTAAAGGAACTTGTTACGTAATAACCTGCCGGGATCATCCGGAATGCGGCGTAGCCATTGTTCTGCGGCCTGTTTAGACTGCGCATCTTTATGACTAAATTTTCCATTTTTTGGTTTATCCGAACTGTTCTTATTGGCTTGTTGTTGCGGACTCTTTAGGCCATTACTTCCTGACGGGTCTGATTTTTTATTGGCTGTAGTTGTATCGGTTGGTTTTTTGTTTTTAGAGTCATTATTTGATACTCCAGAACCTGCGTTGTTATCGGCTTTATTGTTATTGGCATTATTATTTTCTTTAGTTGGCTGTTTTTTATCATCTTGTTTTGACGATTTTCCATTTTTATTTTGTTTTGAATTGTTTTTCTTGTTGCGGGATCTTTGTTCTTCGAGTAGTTTTTTATTATAACGGGCATCCTTATGTTCAGGATCTAATTTTAAAGCCAGGTTATATTCTTTAATCGCTTGCTCGGTTTGGCCAAGTTTTGCATAGGCATTGCCTTTGTTGTAATGCGCGTCAGCCGTATTGAATTTTTTTAGTGTGTCAATACTCTTTTGGTATTGTTCGGACTTGTACAATGCAGCAGCCTTCCATTGTTTATCACTAAATAATTCAGCGGCTGTTGCTGGCTTCTGTTTGTAAATTTTCATAGCGCGTTGGTCTGAATTATTCCAGAGTTTGTCCCAGAGGCCGCTGCCACTGTTTGCTTCGGCAGTTTGGGGGTGTTGTATAAGAAAAATAAGGGGAATAATAAAAATAAGCCCACGTCGGAAAGAAAATGCCACGAATGGAATAATAAGCAGCAGTAACCAGGGCCCTTGTTCATACCAGCTATCGGTTGTTAATGAGTCGGTTAGTCGCGTTTCTTTATCGGCTTTTGCCTGAAATCGGTTAACACTGAGGAGTGATGTGATGTTTATAATGTCATTATCATCTGAGGAGATAATGCTTAATCGGCCATGCCCCAGTTGACTGAATTTATTTAGATTGGTGATATTAAGTTTAGGTAAAACAATTGCTCCCTGTTTATCTTTAACAAAACCACCGTTGGGCATGGGGATGGGCGCTCCTTCTGTTGTTGCAATTGCAAGAATAGAAATACGGTGTTGTTTTGAAATTTGTTTAAACTTGTTGATAGCCGCTGACTCGATGCCATCAGTCACCAGCAAAATATCACCTTGTTTTATAGCCGCATTTTTAAGCAGACTGGCCGCTTTTTCGATTGCCTTGTCGGTGCGTGTGCCTTGAGCAGGCATAAGATCGGTTGTCAGGCTGGATAATAATGAATCAATGGTTAATGTGTCGTCGGTTAATGGGGTAACAATAAAAGCATCGGCCGCGTAAGCAACCAACGCAGTTTGGCCCTCGGTGCGGCGCTTTAATATATCGGCTATTTTATACCGCGCACGGCTGAGTCGTGATGGCTTTATATCATTTGCGTCCATTGAACGTGATAAGTCCAGTGCAATCACTAATGCGGATTTTTCTTTAAACACCGGTTGAGGGCGCTTCTCCCAAACGGGGCCGGCAAGAGAAATAATAATCAGGCTACCCACCACAAAGAATATAATGGCAGCTAACGGTGACGGGGCTGCTTGTTTACCAATAAGCAGGTGTGGCAATAATTCGGGTGCAATAATGGACTGCCAGCGACGGCTAAAAAGACGTTGCTTTATTATAAGAGCACTGAGCAGTAATAATGGAATAAAAGCAAGGAACCACAGTGGTCGCAAGAAATGGAATTGAGAAATAAAAGCATCCATCATTTGTATTGCTCTTTGTTTTTATAACGTGGGTTGATGGGCTGGCGCATGTTTTTAATGAGTGATGCGAGCGATAAACCAGCTGTTAATTTAGTCAGGCTTATTAATATTGCAATAATAAAAGCAGCCGTAAGTGGCCAGACATATAGCGCACTAACAGGTCGAAAGTGTTGCTGATCTTTTTCTGTTGGCTCGAGCTTATTCAGTAATTCATAGATTTGTGCAAGTTGCTGTGTATCGCGTGCTCTAAAATATTTTCCACCCGTTTGTTCCGCGATGGCCGTTAGTGTTTTTTCATCAAGGTCGGCAGATGGGTTAATGCGTTGTGTACCAAAGAAAGAATAGCGAACCATTTCATCAGCACCAATGCCGATAGTATAAATTTTTAAGCCATTTTGTGCGGCTAGCTCAGCGGCTTTTAACGGCGTTATTTCACCGGCTGTATTAGCACCATCGGTTAATAAAATCAGCACCTTGCTTTCTGGCTGATTATTTTCATGTAAAGTATTCTGCTTGTTTGTCGCTATTAGCCGCTTAATGGCCAGACCAATTGCATCGCCAATGGCCGTGGCTTTTCCAGCCAGACCAATTTGTGCTTCCTGTAATAAGGTATTCACCGTTTTACGGTCAAAAGTTAACGGGGTTTGCAGGTAGGCTTGTTCACCAAACAGAATAAGCCCGAGGCGATCACCTTTACGCTGTTTTATAAATTCGCTAGCAACGTACTTTGTTGCTTGCAGGCGGTTAACGGTTCGGCCGTTAATTTTAAAATCTTCAACTTGCATTGAACCGGATAAATCAACCGCCATCATTAAGTCCCGTCCGCTAACAGGTAATGCAACCGGCTCGCCCAACCATTGTGGCCGCATGGTTGCAAGTATTAGCAGACACCACGCAAGGGTGGTCGTGGTAATAATCAATACATTTTTATTTATAGCCGGTTGAGAATGTGTCACTACATCAAAGTCATTAAGAAAGGGAACGTACAGGGCGGCATCCTGTAATGTGTTTTTTGCAGGCAGTAAGAAACGTGTCAGTAATGGTAACGGTAATAAGGTGATAGCCCATGGCCAGATAAACTCAATCATTTATCTATATATCCTCAATTTGGCCTCTACCTGGCCTTTGTTTGTTTTTCGGTAAAGCGGCTATCCATTTTTCGGTTGCAGCGATTAATAGCTGAATATTCGCATTGCTCAGAGTTGTTTCCTGGTAGGGGGCTTGTGTTAATAATTGTTGAACATCATGACCAAAATAATCTTCTTTGGTTAATCCATTTAACTGCTGTAGCCACTGGTCGCCGGTTAAATGTGCGCTGACTTCCCGGCCCTGATAACTCATGCTTATTTGGCGTAATAATCTGGAAAGTGATTGCAGCAGTTGCTGGTTATTTGGCTGCTGTTGATAGTCATTAATAATTTTATTGAAAGCAGCAGTGGCGACCTTGTTTAAAGGTTTGGATTTTATATAACGGTAAAGCTTAGGCAACAGTAATATGATAATAATAATCAGACCGGCAAGCAACCACCAGCCCATTGCTGGCGGCCACCAGGATACTGTCTCAGGTAAATGGATGTCGCGTAATGGCAAGTTGTTCTGAAAATCAGGCGTTAATACTGGAGTCAATTTGAGCTCCGTAAATTAAGCCCGCATTGCAAAGACTCAATGAGTGGTTGATGCGTTGATAAATGAATATAAAATATGCCCAGTTTATTACATAGATCTTTTAAATCTTGCTGATGTTCTGCAAAGCGTTGCTGGTACTGCTTGCGCATGTCTTTGTTATAAGTATTAATGGTTAAGTCTTTGTCACCGTCGGTTATTTTATAATAACCTGCAGGGGGGAGTTGTTGTTCTAGTGGGTCACTGATAAATAACATCACCAGATCATTATTTTTTGCTAGCTGAGCTAGATTAGATTCTGTTTTTTTGTCAAAGTCCCTGAAGTCGGAAATTAAAAAAATCAGACTGCCAGGGCGGGTGACATTGCGTAAGCGATGGAGTGCATGGTTGGCCGACTGGTTTTTTGTATGAGCAACTTCCTTTTTATCCCATGCCGTATGGCCAGCGAGTTGTTTTAGAAAATGTAAAGTAGCCGCTTTGCCACGCTGTGGTCGCAGTTCGATGTGCTGTTGTTCTGAAAAAACAAGCCCACCAATTCGGTCACTGTGCTGACTGCTGCTCCATGCCAGTAAGGCGGCGGCCTTTGCTGCCAACACAGATTTAAACATACCCTGGCTTGCAAAAAACATCGCCGGGCGTAAATCAACCCAGAGTAAAACCGGCCGTTCACGTTCTTCGCGGTAAAGCTTTGTATGGGTTTTTCCGGTGCGTGCGGTTACCCGCCAGTCAATACTGCGAATATCATCACCAGGTTGATAGGGGCGGGCTTCGTCAAACTCCATGCCGCGGCCTTTAAAGGTCGAAATATAGTTACCGCTTAAACGCGAATGAATGC
>QIKU01000278.1 GCA_003232015.1 Gammaproteobacteria bacterium | reverse complement strand
CGATCTAATAATTTTTTATAGTTTGTAATGCGTCGTTTTTGTTTATTGCCCTTACCCCGGATTAAATCGGCTTCTTTTAATCCATTAATAACCCACCCTACGGTTCCAACAGCCACACCCGCTTTTTCCGCAATCTCACGATATGGCGCATTCACTAATTCAGGTTGACATAAAAAAGCAAAAATAACTTTTAAACCCGTTGGTTCAAAGGCTCGGTTTGTCCCCTTCTTTGTGTGCAACCCTTTATTCGTTGTGTTTCTTCGATTACCTTTTACATACACATATGCTGGTGGCGCGTTGATATAGGTATTTCCTACAGTATCAATAAACTGAACGTCTGCTTGGCGTAATTTTTCTGCCATTTTTTGATCAACATAATCGGCAATAAGGATGCCTTGCTCCGGTAAATTTTTTACCTGATTAATCAATGCACCTAAATTTGCTTGCTGCGCCCACTTCTTAACTTCAACCGCAAATCTATTCTTCGCCCCTTCTATCTTAATGAACGCATCGACCTGACAATCATCTAACTGTGCATCAATTTTCTCAATTTCAAGATGCAATCCGGTTTCACACTGCACAGCAACTAGTGCTTTTTCAAGAATCGCCTGTTCAGTGTTATGTATCATACATCTAAATATAGCACGTACATTAATAATGTACAGTTAATTATCATGTACAAATCAGGCCGTGAGTAATACCAATTACAAGTCTATTTTTTATATGGATAAGCCGACTGCATTTCATCAATGAAACAAACTAACCAAATGAGCCATCTAATTCCACTATCAATATCTTATTATTTTTATGCTCAAATTTCGCAAAGGGCTCAACCTCTGTGACTATATATTGAAGTTATAAGCTTGCTAATAACCTTACCATAAATGTTGTATTTGGAGGTGGAGAAAAATTAAGAAAGGTGTACCCGAGGGTGTACCTCAACAAGAAAACATCATAAGTGCCCGTCAAAGCAAAGAACTCGCATCAAGCTCTGCACCAGGTTGGTAGAAAAACATCATAAGTGCCCGTAAGATAAAGCAACGGGCATCAAGCTCTACACCAGGTTGGTAGAAAAACATCATAAGTGCCCGTAAGATAAAGCAACGGGCACTAAAAAAGGCCTACGTTTGAAAAACGTAAGCCTTTGATTTTATGGCGCGCCTGGAGCGATTCGAACGCCCGACCGCCTGGTTCGTAGCCAGGTACTCTATCCAACTGAGCTACAGGCGCTTAAGAGCCGCGAATTATGCTTAGATCACCTGGCTTTGTCAAGAATTTGACCTGAGTAATCCGTGATATTATGAAATAAAAAAGGGGATGAAATAGAAGAGCATGGGGGCTGACGATTTGGCTTTAGATTGCCGCGTCAACATAGAAAAATAGCGATTTTTCTATGTTTTCTCGCAATGACGACTTGAATATGGCGGAGAGCGAGGATTATTCGCCTGCGGCTCACCCCTAACGGGGCCAGCGTCATATGACGCTGTTCTGCGGTGTTCCACACCTTGTCAAACCACTTATTTTAATTTTATCGAGGGTTCGAATACTACTAAATTATCTGCAAGCAAAAACAGATAATGTGTAATATAGAAATATGGCGGAGAGCGAGGGATTCGAACCCTCGATAGGTTTAACCCTATACGCCCTTAGCAGGGGCGCGCCTTCAGCCACTCGGCCAGCTCTCCAGATATTGAATTTAATGGGTTGTTTTAAATTGCAAATCCCCAAGTTATTTCCACTAAAGTGGCTACAAGTTGGGGATGCAAAGGATACTAGGGCTACCGGTTAAGGTAAAGTGAATTTAGCAAAAAACCTTTAATAACTATACATTACCATTGGGTTCGTTACTGGGTTCATTACTTTCTGCATTTTCTGCCTTCTTTTCATTTTTTATGCGTTCATATATTTCTTCACGATGAACGGATATTTCTTTGGGTGCATTCACACCAATACGTACCTGATTACCTTTTACACCGAGAACGGTTACGGTTACTTCGTCACCGATCATTAATGTTTCACCCACACGTCTTGTTAAAATTAGCATTTAAGCTGTCTCCTTCAATAATCTGATTACCTGCACGAGTGCTGCGTTCCTTGCCGCAACTTAGTTCGCTTCCTTCATTTATCGACAGGATAATCTAAAACTTTAAAATTTTATTTAAATCTATTAAACAATATAAAAATCAATTACTTGCTGGTTCAGCAAGTCCAAATGCGGCATGCAACGTGCGCACACCCAATTCCAGATATTTTTCATCGATAACCACTGAAATTTTAATTTCCGATGTTGATATCATACGTATATTAATCGCTTCGTCCGACAATGCCTTGAACATTTTACTTGCGATACCTGCATGTGAGCGCATACCTACGCCAACAATGGATACTTTCACAATGGCGGCATCACCAACCACTTCACGTGCATCCACTGCTTTTGCAATTTCCTGCAAAATCTTTAATGCTTTATCGTAGTCATTTCTGTGTACGGTAAAGGTAAAATCGGTGGTGCTATCGGCACCCACGTTCTGGATAATCATATCCACTTCAATGTTTGCATCGCTGATCGGGCCTAATATCTGATAAGCCACACCGGGCATATCGGGCACGCCTAAAATCGTTAATTTGGCTTCGTCACGATTAAATGCAATACCTGAAATAACAGGCTGTTCCATTGTTTCACCCTCAGTTCTTTGTTCATAGCTAATTAATGTGCCGGGGCCGTCTTCAAATGAAGACAACACTCTTAAGGGAACATTGTACTTCCCAGCAAATTCCACCGCTCTAATCTGTAATACTTTCGAGCCTAAACTGGCCATTTCCAGCATTTCTTCGAATGTGATGCGGCCTAAACGGCGTGCATTCGGCTCTACTCTTGGGTCGGTGGTGTAAACTCCGTCCACATCGGTAAAAATTTGGCACTCGTCGGCTTTTAATGCCGCAGCCAAAGCAACGGCCGTTGTATCTGAGCCACCACGACCTAAAGTCGTAATGTTCCCGTTTTGGTCAACGCCCTGAAAACCGGCAACCACGATTACCCGACCATTCTCAAGGTCAGATTGCATCGACGCATCATCAATTTCCATAATACGTGCTTTGGTATGCGAGCCGTCGGTTAATATTTTAACCTGTGCGCCGGTATAAGAACGCGCATCGACGCCACGAGCATGTAATGCCATGCTAAGTAGCGCAATGGTCACTTGTTCACCAGTGGATACTAACACATCATATTCACGTGCATTCGGTTCAGGGGTAATTTGCCTGGCGAGCTCAATAAGACGGTTGGTTTCACCGCTCATCGCCGAGACGACAGCAACCACACTATTGCCCGCTTTCTGAGCTTCAAGCAATTTATCGGCTATTTTTTCGATTTTATCAACCGTGCCGACCGACGTCCCACCAAATTTTTGCACTAATAAAGCCATGCCCCTCCCCTGAAAAGGCGCAAGTTAACGGTTACTTTAATGAAATTAAAGAAGAATTGGACACATTCTACCGAAATTGGCTAAAAAATGCACCCTGAACCCTGTGTTTAAATCCGACATTTCCTTTTTTAAGCCGATTATGTCCCTATTTGCTCTTTTACCCAACCCGGCACCAGCTTTAAAGCCCCATCTAAACTGGCAGGCTTGTTACCACCAGCTTGTGCCATATCAGGTCGGCCGCCTCCACGGCCACCGACTTGTTCTGCAACCACATTGACCAGATCCCCGGCCTTAATCACATCTGTTTTGTCTTTTGACACACCCGCCACAATGCTCACTTTATCACCATTTACAGCGGCTAAAACGACTGCTGACGTGCCTAGTTTGTTTTTAAGTTGGTCAAGTGTTTCGCGTAATACTTTTACATCCGCTCCGTCTAATTTTACCGCCAGAACTTTAATACCCGCAATGTCTTCGGCCTGAGCTGCGAGGTCGCTGCCCTGGCTACTGGCCATTTTAGCTTTTAGCTTTTCCAGTTCTTTTTCCAGTTTACGGTTTTGCGATAAAAGTTGTTCCACTTTTTGCGCGGCATTGTCACGATTACTTTTTACCAAACCGGCAATATGCGTTAATGCTTCTTCGCCTTGTTCAACCCATTGTAAACCTTTGGCACCCGCAACCGCTTCAATACGTCGAACGCCCGCTGCAACCCCTGTTTCGCTGGTGATTTTAAAAATACCAAGGTCACCGGTTCGTTGAACGTGCGTGCCGCCACAGAGTTCAATCGAGAAGTCCCCCATATTTAATACTCGCACACTGTCACCGTATTTTTCACCGAACAGCGCCATGGCACCCGATGCAATGGCTTCGTCCTGCGACATTATTTTTGTTTCCACATCATGGTTGCAACGGATATGGGTGTTCACCAATGCTTCAATTTGAGCAAGCTGCTCGGCGGTGATTGGTTCAAAATGTGAAAAGTCGAAACGTAATTTCTCGGCATCCACCAGTGAGCCTTTTTGTTGAACATGCTCACCTAATACATCACGCAAAGCAGCATGCATTAAGTGGGTTGCGGAATGATGTTCGGCTATTTGCTGCCGTTCCGACTCGTCAACAAAGGCCTCCAGAGTATCGCCGACTTTCAGGCTACCCTGCGTAACGCAGCCAATATGCACAAATACTTTGCCTTGTTTTTGTGTATCGGTAACGCTAAAGAGGCTATTACCCGATGCTATGTCAACAAGCTCACCATGGTCGCCTACCTGTCCGCCGGATTCAGCATAGAAAGGGGTTTGATCCATGATCAACATGCCTTGCTCACCTTCATTTAACTGTTCAACCGCTTCACCGTCTTTCAGTAAGGCGATAATGTTGCCGCTGTCTTTTAATACGGAATAACCGGTAAATTCTGTTGCACCATCAATATTAATCGACTGACTGTAGTCCGCCGAAAAGGATTTGGCCGAACGGGCACGCTCACGTTGTGCATCCATTGCTTGATCAAAACCTTTTTTATCAACGGTTAAACCACGCTCACGTGCAATGTCGGCAGTCAGGTCATACGGAAAGCCATAGGTGTCATAAAGTTTAAACACCATCTCACCCGGAATTTCTTTAGTCGTAAGCTCAGCAATAGTTTGTTCTAAAATCACCATACCTTGATCGAGTGTTTCTGCAAAACGCAGCTCTTCCTGTTTTAATACTTTTTCAACTTGCGACTGCATTTTCGCTAATTCAGGATACGCCTCACCCATTTGTTCAACAAGGGCGGTCACCAACTTATAAAAGAAGCTTTCACGCATACCAAGCTTATGGCCATGACGGATTGCACGGCGAATAATACGGCGCAATACATAACCACGGCCTTCATTCGACGGAATAATCCCATCGACAATCATAAAACTACAGGAACGAATATGATCAGCGATGACTTTTAGCGAGTTATTAGTCAGGTCTTTACACTTTGTGAATTTTGCCGTGGCTTTAATCAGTGCCTGGAATAAATCAATGTCGTAATTGCTATGGCCATTTTGCATAATGGCGACCAGGCGTTCGAGCCCCATACCGGTATCCACTGATGGTTTCGGTAAAGGCGTTAGCTTGCCTTCACTGTCGCGATCGTATTGCATAAAAACCAGGTTCCAGATCTCGATATAGCGATCACCATCTTCTTCCGGTGTACCCGGTGGGCCGCCTGGAATGTCTTCACCATGGTCGTAAAAAATCTCGGAACAAGGCCCGCAAGGCCCGGTATCGCCCATTGACCAGAAGTTATCCTTTGCGCCAATACGACTGAAGCGTGCAGGATCCACCTTCAATTCTTTTAACCAGATATCGGCAGCCTCATCGTCTTCCTCGTATACAGTAATCCAGAGCTTATCAGCTGGCAGCGCCATTTCTTGCGTTAAAAATTCCCATGCATACTGAATAGCTTCACGCTTAAAATAATCACCAAAACTAAAATTACCCAGCATTTCGAAAAAAGTATGATGCCGCGCGGTATAACCAACGTTTTCCAAATCGTTATGCTTGCCACCGGCTCGAACACAGCGTTGTGACGAGGTTGCGCGTGTATAAGAGCGCTTGTCCTGTCCCAGAAAAACATCTTTAAACTGCACCATACCCGCATTGGTAAAAAGCAAGGTAGGATCATTACCAGGCACCAACGAACTTGAAGCTACAACTTCATGTTGCCGGGAATGAAAAAACTCAAGGAAGGCTGTTCGAATATCTGCGCTGGTTTTCATAAACTTTATTTTTAACTATTGGTTTCAATCATTTGGGATAGTTCAAGCAGGCAATTATATGCTATTTCAGCGTGTGAAGCAGCGCAAAATGAAGGTAATTATTTAAAACAGACGCTAAACTGGTTACTCTGCACCCACATTGACCAGCCCCATTCGTAGAGCCTCCATGGTTGCCTCGGCTCGCGTCGATACATTTAATTTGTTATAAACACGCTTTAAATGTGCCGCAACGGTATTGGGGCTAAGCTCCAGCAAGCTGGCCACCTCGTTACGTTTTAGCCCCTTTGCAATCAAGGTTAATATTTCTGTTTCGCGTCCAGAAAGTTTGTTCGGCTTATCATCGGCTCCATCGGCAGAAAAATAGGACATCATTTTACGTGCAATGGCTGGCGATAGCGGTGGCTCACCTTTGATAATACCCTGCAAAGCAGTGATAAAATCACTGGTGCTTTGTTCTTTTAATAAATAACCCTGAGCCCCGGCTCTTAATGCGGGGAAAATATGTGCATCATCATCAAAAATGGTGGCCATCACGCAATAGGTTTCAGGGGAAGCTCGCATAACATCAACAACAAACTCAACACCATTTCCATCCGGTAAGCTGATATCGACCAGAGCCAGATCAATCTTTTCATTTTTTAGAATAATTCGGGCTTGCTCTAACGTTGCCGCTTCAAATATTTTAATTTCATCAAAAGCGGCACGAACAATACAGGCTAACCAGGTTCGTGTTTCTTCAAAATCTTCTAACAACAACGCCGTTTTCATTTATTCATCCTTAACATACCCACGCTCCAATTCAACATACTAAATTGGAATAGCGATATCAACACAAGTACCAGCTAACTGTTCTTCTACTATACGCTGATTCCAGCGCACACTGCCACCCGACTCCTTAATACGCGTGCGAATATTGTTTATACCACGTCCCTTCACCCAGTCTTTCATTAGTTTGCTATTACCATCATCACAAATTGAAAGTGAAAACAACCCAGCAACAAAACTGATTTCTATTCTAACTGAACTGGCATTGGCGTGCTTAAGTATGTTACTAACAAGCTCCTGGCAAACACGCTTAAAGTTTGTTGCCTGTCGGGAAGATAATGTTCTTTTATATAGCCGCCTGTCCTGTTCCCAGTATAACTTAATATCTGCAGCAGCCAACCGGAATTTAATGTCCACTTGCAATTCACGCAACAACTCATCCAGAGGTTGATCTTTTTGCCCTCCGAGTGAGTTGATCGACTCGCGCAAGGTAACCAGTGCTTCTCTTGCAAGCGGTTCCTGTGGTGTGCCTTCTGTTTTATGGATAAGTGTGAGTAACCTTGCAGCAACATCATCGTGCAAGTCGCGTGCTATTCGGATTCGTTCCTCATGCACACCACGTTCATACTCGCCTTTAAAGACCTGCGCGTTTTTAAACAATGTCATCATACTGTTTAAAAAGCTCACGTCATTAACATTAAACAAACGACTACCGTGTTCCACACCCGCCAGACCCAGAGCAGGAATCCCCTCAAACTCGGGAACATGCAGTACGGCACCACTTTCTTTAATCAAAATTTCATCAGCATTATCGGTATCGTGCATAACAAGCACTGGCTCAAATACCTGGCGCAATAAAAACTCCCACTGCTCTTTTGTACCACGCACCGCTTTAGGGGAAAGAATAATTTCCAATAACTCGGGAAGGCGTTCCTGATAATGCGTACGATTAAGACCAAACGCATAATTTTCCCACAACCAGTGTCGCAACGGAAAATATAACCAGCCAACGGCTAAAATAGAAAACAATAATGCAACCACCACGCTCAGATTAAACAGGGCTATTAACAGCACAGCCATCCCCAGCACAACTAAACCACCAAACATCCAAACCCAGGAATAAAGTGCCCATAATTCTAATTTAAAGAGCTTGTATTTTTTAAGCCCTAATGCAACGCCAATGTAAACACAAAGCAACGCAACCCAATAAAAAAATTGTTTATGTAATAATTCAAAACTGGTAATAAGAGGAATGATACTAATGATAAAAAATAAAACATCACCCGTTATCAAGGTATATACTAACCAACGTAAAGAAGCACGTTCAACGATAAACCCGCGGGTATATTTATATTGTAAAATAATAAAAAATATTCCAATTG
>QIKU01000249.1 GCA_003232015.1 Gammaproteobacteria bacterium | reverse complement strand
AAGCGCGCGCATCAGTTATGTTAGAATTAGCAACCGGACATAGCCTGCCTAAACGCCACATTGTTGCGATTACACATTTAGTTGCTTCCAGTATTTCTAATTTATCAATTGATGATGTGACGGTTGTTGATTCGAGCGGCAATCTACTAACAAATAACAGTGAGTTAGACGATCTTAATATTACTGAAACACAGTTTGCGTATACCCACAAACTGGAGCAGTATTATATACAGCGTATTGAAAATATTTTAGCGCCGATTGTTGGTAAAAATAAAGTGCGGGCACAAGTAGTTGCTGATATTGATTTTACACGTTCAGAGAGTACATCCGAGTCTTTTATACCAGACCCTGCTGCAGTACGCAGTGAGCAACGTTTTGAAGAACAATCGGTTGGCAGTAATGCCAATGCGGGTATTCCCGGCGCATTATCAAACGAACCACCGGCAGCCGGGGTTGCGCCCGAGCAAGCAGGACAGCAGAATGCACAGGAAAATACCCAACCGCCAAGTAAAAATCAGCGGCGTTCAACTCTGAATTACGAACTTGATCGCACCATTAACCATACAAAAAAATCACCGACAACATTGCGGCGAATTTCGGTTGCAGTTGTTATTGACGATAAGGTATCGGTTGATAAAGAAGGTGAAACAGTCCGAACAAAATACACCGAAGCGGAGTTAACCCAGATAACACAGCTTGTACGTGAAGCGGTTGGGTTTAGCAGTTTGCGTGGTGACAGTGTAAATGTGGTAAATACAGGTTTTGTTAGCACATCGGAACTGGAAACCTTGCCTGAGATTCCAATCTGGGAACAGAGTTGGTTCTGGAATATAGTGAAACAAAGCCTTGCTGGTTTAGCTGTATTGTTTCTTATTTTTGGCGTACTTAAGCCGACTATTCGTAGCCTTGCAAATTACCATCCTGTTTCTGAATCAGAAGAGGAAGACTTAAATGAAGATCAGTTAACATTAACCGGGCCTGAAGGTACCGCATTATTGGATGAGTTGCCGGTTTATGAAAATGATCTGGTCGCAGCAAAAGCACTCGCATCACAGGAACCAAAACGTGTTGCCCAGGTAGTTAAAGACTGGATATCAGATGAAAAATAATAATTGTAAAAATAAGTTATAAATAAATGGCCGAAGCAAAAAAAATAAATGGTGTAGAGCGTGCAGCCGTTTTTCTTCTTACTCTGGGAGAAGAAGATGCCGCAGAAGTACTCAAGCATATGTCACCCAAAGAGGTGCAAAAGATTGGCGAAGCAATGGCATCGATCGACGGTATTGATAAGAATACGGTTAGTGATGTGCTGTCTAGCTTTGTTGATAAAGTAGAGGCGCATACCGCATTAGGTGTTGGCAACGAAGATTATTTACGCAATGTTCTGGAGTCTGCTCTGGGTAAAGACAATGCGGGAAATATTCTTGACCGAATCTTACTGGGCCGAAAATCCAAAGGTATTGAAAGCCTGAAATGGATGGAACCGCGGGCGATTGCAGACATTATTCGACTTGAACACCCACAGATTATAGCAATTGTTTTATCTTATCTGGAACCTGATCAGGCAGCCGAAATTCTTTCTGCTATTCCGGAAAATATGCGGGTTGATGCATTAATGCGTATTGCCTTATTAGACGGGATTCAGCCAAAGGCAATGAATGAACTGGATGAAGTGCTTGAAAAGCAATTCTCTGGTAACGCCGACAGCATTAAATCTTCGGGTGTGGGTGGTTTAAAAACAGCGGCAAATATTCTTAACTTTATGGACAGCTCGGTTGAAAGCACAATTATGGAAGGTGTCCGTGAAAATGATGCCGAGATGGGCGATGGCATACAGGAACTGATGTTTGTCTTTGATAACCTGATTGATGTGGATGACCGTGGTATCCAGTCACTGTTACGTGAGATTTCATCAGAGAACCTCATTGTTGCACTCAAAGGTGCTGACCAGGAAATTAAAGAAAAAATATTCAAAAATATGTCAAAACGTGCTGGTGAAATGTTACGTGATGATCTGGAATCGAAAGGGCCTGTACGCTTGAGTGATGTTGAAACTGCACAGAAAGAAATTCTGGCAATCGCACGGCGCATGTCAGACGCCGGTGAAATATCATTAGGCGGTAGTGGTGGAGATGAATTTGTCTAATCCCATTACTACATCTAAAGTTATTACTCCGGGAACGGATGACGGCTATGAGAAGTGGAAATTACCAAATGTTTCCGATGCCTCGTTGCAATTACCGACCGCACAGGAAATAGAACGTATTGAAACTGCTGCTTATAATGAAGGATTAAAGTCAGGCTATGACGACGGTTTAAAAAAAGGGCTGGCAGAAGCACAACAGGAAGTGAGTCAACGCTGTGAAAATTTAGATAATATCCTGAACTTTCTGAACCGTCCACTAGATGATCTGGATGAAAAAGTCACCGATCAGTTATTTCATTTAGCTATGACAGTCACCGGTCAACTTATTCGCCGGGAATTACATACTGACCCCGGCCAGATTGTTGCCGTGGTACGAGAAGCAATGGCATCACTACCGATTGCTGAACGAAAAGTGAATATTTATTTGCACCCGGAAGATGCCAATATTGTGCGCGACACACTTTCGCTACACCATGACAGTGAATCTCAACCCTGGCGAATCATTGAAGATCCGCTATTGTCGCGTGGTGGTTGTCGCTTGCAGGCGGGGCAGTCATATATTGATGCCAGTGTAGAAAAACGATTAAACCGTATTATAGCAACACTACTGGGTGGCGAAAGAAATACAGATCTGAATGTGTATGCCGATACATCTCTGGATACAGACAGCAGCGTAGACGAAATAATGATTGAAAATAGTAACCGTGTAGATTCAACTCCTAAGCTTGATGATGAGCATAACGATGACTAGTCAGAAAAATGCCAATGATATTATTGCTGCCCGGCAGGCTTTATGGTTAAAAAAATTATCTGAGTATCAGGCCAGAATGCCAACCGCATCTTCAATGCTGGTTGAAGGCAAGGTCACCCGTATGGTGGGAATGACACTAGAGGCTTTGGGTTGCCAGGCTGCCGTTGGGGTACGCTGCGAAGTTGAGAACCAGAACGGTGAATCGATTGAAGCGGAAGTGGTTGGCTTTAATGGTGACCGTCTTTATTTGATGCCAACAGGCAGTATTCAAGGTATTCAACCGAACGCCCGTGTTATTCCATCGAACACTATTTATGAAGTGCCGGTGGGGGATAGTTTACTTGGTCGGGTACTTGACGGAACAGGGCGGCCTCTGGATAACAAAGGCCCCTTAAATACCACTGAAACTGTCGCATTAAATGGTAAACCCATCAACCCTCTGGATCGTGCACCAATAACAGAACCACTGGATGTGGGTGTACGTGCAATCAATGCACTGCTTAGTGTCGGCCGAGGGCAACGGCTGGGGTTATTTGCAGGTAGTGGTGTGGGTAAGAGTGTATTACTTGGAATGATGACTCGTTATACAACGGCCGATGTGATTGTCGTGGGATTAATTGGTGAACGGGGTCGGGAAGTAAAAGATTTTATTACTAATATTTTAGGTGAACAAGGTATGGCACGTGCCGTGGTGGTTGCAGTGCCCGCTGATCAAACACCGGTTATGCGTTTGCACGGTGCTTTTATGGCAACCAGTATTGCTGAGTATTTTCGTGACCAGGGAAAAAATGTACTGCTATTAATGGACTCATTAACCCGCTTTGCACAGGCACAACGGGAAATTGCGCTGGCCATTGGTGAACCACCGGCAACCAAAGGGTATCCACCTTCTGTTTTTGGAAAGTTACCACAACTGGTTGAACGTGCGGGCAATGCAACAAAAGGCAATGGTTCCATTACCGCTTTTTATACGGTGTTGACCGAAGGCGATGACCAGATGGATCCAATTGCCGATGCCAGTCGAGCCATTCTTGATGGCCATATTGTTTTATCCCGTTCCCTTGCCGAGTCCGGGCATTTCCCTGCGGTGGATGTCGAAGCCTCTATTAGTCGGGTAATGGTTGATATTATCGATAAAGAACATTTAAAAACCGTACAGAAATTCAAGCATATTTATTCAACTTACAAAAAGAATGAAGACTTGATAACCATTGGCGCTTATACACAGGGAACTGATACCCGAGTCGATCAGTCGATTGTATTGCAGCCACATTTTATGGCTTTCTTAAAACAGGATATGCATGAACCGGCAACCTATAAACAAAGTTTTCAGGAGTTAGAAACTTTATTTGAGCAGGTACAGAAAACAGAGCAGGCATTGCAAGCGGTTGACCCATTTTCACCTATGCCGGATGCAGAAGTGTTATCGCAATAACTGGGGAAACAATACCCTGTAGATTCTTAACTTTGGTAAGACAGCATTGTTATTGAAAACCCAGAAATTATCTTATTGCCGTTAATAGTGGCGTAAAATTTGCTACTATTCATAATAAGAAATATTTTTAAAGAGTGTATTCAATGAAAAAATCGCAACGCTTTTCAACTTTGGCCGATTTGGCAAAAAGTAAAGAGCAGGCTGCGGCCATAGCGTTAGGTACATCGAATCGGATCTATTCCGAGAATATTGAGAAGCTGCAATCGCTAAAAATTTATCGTGAAGAATACTTAAAGCGCTTTGCAGAAAATGGTCAGCAGGGTATGGGTGTTGTTGCTATGCAGACCTACAAAGATTTTATCAATGGTCTGGATCAGGCAATCCAGGATCAGCAAGTAAAAATAGTCGAAGCTGAACAGCAGTGTCTGGCATCAAGAAAAATATGGCAGCATGTACACACTAAAACTAAAATTATGGACACCACGGTAAGTCGATTTAAACAACAAGAGCGTTACCACGAGGAACGTCGAGAACAAAAAGAAATGGACGACCGGCCACTTCGGCATAAAATAGACAGCGATCATTAATTCGGTATATTCAGTACCTTACCTGTATAAATAATCTTTATTCCAAATTGTAACTGGCACAGAGTTTGCTGTATTGCTGCTAAGGTTATTAAATTTTGTTGGGTCATTTAGAGAATTAAAGTGTCTGATACGGCTGTTTCATCACAAATTGCGTTAGAAGCGAATGCGGGCCAGAAGGCGATGGTATCATCGTCTATGGACAAAAATTCTACTTCAAGTCCCCAAGGCTCTGAATTTAAAGAAATTTTAAATGAAAGCCAAAAGAACAAGATTAAAAAAGATGCGATTGAACAACCGCAGGATATTGCTCTGGAAAGTGGTGAGCCTGATGGATTGCCAACGGATTTACTCAATATAAATGGATTATTTAGTACAACGGTATTAGCTAATCCTCAAGCTGCCGGTTTAAATGGAACGGTCATTCCCGGCAATTTATTGCCAGCCCAGCGGCAGGCCAATGGTTTACCTGCCAATACGGGCGATATATTAATGGTATCAAATTTTAACCCCGGGGCCGCAAAGGGGCATCTTGCCGCTCTTAATCCATTACTGGCCAGCCAGACTGGAATGAACAGTGATTTGTTAGCGGATGACGGCTTATTTACCGCACAATTAACAGCCAACTTTACCGAAGGAAATGCAGCAACGTTAAAGCAACTGAATGCTCAACTGATGAATCAGGCATTGATTAAGACAGATTCCATTTTAGACCAGGATTTACCCACTGCAATACATTCCTCTTTTACGCTTAACCAGAGTTTTGCATTAAAATCGGCGGGGGCGATGCTGCCAGCAATAACCGTTACGCCGGATAATGCGCAATGGAACCAGCAGGTGGGTGAACGGATTAACTGGATGGTGAATGGCCAGATGCAACGTGCAGAGATTCGTCTTGACCCACCTGAACTGGGCAGTCTGGATATTCGTTTAAATATCGCAAAAGACAATCAGGCATCGGTGATGTTTTATGTCACTAATGCGGCTGCTAAAGAAGCGATTGAATCTGCCATTCCCCGTTTACGTGAAATGCTTGCGCAGCAAGGGCTGGATTTAGCCAACGTTGACGTTTCACAACAAAGTTTTCAGCAGCAACAGCAGTCGGCCTTTTCACAGTCTGACAGCAGGGATTATGACAACCCACCACCTGGGATGCACTTAAATGGAGCAAGAACTGCTGAGGATGAAACAATATTAGCAACCACTGAGTTATCAACCAGAAACTCAACGAATTTACTCGATCTTTTTGCTTAACGCAGTTTATCCCTTATGAGTAGTTGAAGCCGCTCATTCATCTGAATACATTTTACGAAATTTCTAAAGCTTTGCTCTTATATGACGATAAATAGCTTGAACATAGCCAGACTATGGCTGTTTTAGCTATTTGAAGGAGAAAACTAATGGCAAAAATTCTTGCAGTGGATGATTCAGCTTCTATGCGACAAATGGTGGCCTTTACATTAAAAGGCGCAGGTTTTGATGTGGTCGAAGCGTCAGATGGCGTTGAGGCCTTAGATAAAGCGCAGGGCAATAAATTTGATCTTGTTATTTCTGATGTCAATATGCCGAACATGGACGGACTGACCCTGGTGGGTGAACTAAGAAAGCTGGGTGACTTTAAATTTATTCCTATCTTGCTATTAACAACAGAAAGCTCGATAGAAAAGAAAAAAGAAGGTAAAGCCGCAGGTGCAACAGGCTGGATAGTTAAACCATTCAATCCCGACCAGTTACTAAAAACAGTGAAAAAAGTATTGGGATAATTCATAAAAGGGTACACACATGTCAATTGATATCTCACAATTTCTAGACACCTTCTACGAAGAAAGTTTTGAAGGCCTGGATATTATGGAGTCAGAATTACTTACCCTGGATGTGGGTGAAGCTGACGAAGAAGTGATTAATACTATTTTTCGTGCTGCACACTCTATTAAAGGGGGTAGTGGCACATTCGGTTTAAATGCCGTTGCAGATTATACCCATGTAATGGAAACACTGTTAGACGAAATGCGCGCCGGTCAACGTAAAGTCACACAGAACGCAGTGGATGTTTTATTGCGTTCGGTTGATGTTTTACGTTCAATGTTACTTTCATTAAAAGACAATGAAGATCTCGACCACGATACGATTGCTAAAACACATGAAGAATTAAAAGTACTCCTTAGTGGAGAAAATAGTCCGACAGAATCAACTGCAACGGCTAATACAGCAACAGAATCAACAGCAGAGGAAAAAGTCCTCGGTTGGACGATTAATTTTAAGCCCAATCCAGACATGCTGCAAACAGGTAATGATCCCGTACGTATTATTCGCGAACTGGATTCACTGGGTGATATTTCTATTGAAGTAAACACAGAACAATTACCTGAACTTGAATTAATAGATCCTGAACTAAGTTATTTAAGCTGGACTATCAAAGTCTCCGGTAATGTTGCCGAAGGCGATATTAAAGAATGTTTTGAGTGGGTTGAAGACGAATGTGAACTTTCAATCATTGCCGATAAACCGGAAGTAACAACACCGGCATCTGTTCCCGCGGTAGAAGAACGGCGTGAAGGAGATCGTCGTCAGAGTGATCGGCGTACTTCAGCAAAGTCAACCAGCAAAAAACCAGCGGAATCCTCATCCATTCGTGTCAACATCGATAAGGTCGATGACTTAATTAACATGGTGGGTGAGCTGGTTATCACTCAGTCAATGTTAAGTCAGATTGGCGACAGCGAAGAATTTGACAGTGCCGCACTGGAAAGACTGAACGATGGCTTAACACAACTTGAACAACATACCCGCGAGTTACAGGAAAGCGTGATGCGGATCCGGATGATGCCAATTAGTTTTGCATTCCAACGTTTCCCACGTTTAGTGCATGACTTAAGCAGCCAGTTAGATAAGAAAATTGAACTGGTATTAACGGGTGAGTCAACCGAATTAGACAAAACCGTTATGGAAAAGATTGGTGACCCGCTCGTTCACCTGGTACGCAATTCACTGGATCATGGTATTGAAACACCGCAGGTGCGGCTTGACAATGGCAAGAATGAAACTGGTACTATTGAACTGAATGCCTTCCATCAGGGCGGCAATATTGTTATCGAAATTAAAGATGATGGTGCAGGTTTAAACCATGAACGTATACTGGCAAAGGCTATCGAAAGTGGTGTTATTAAAAAAGAAGATAAGTTAACGCCTGAACAAATTAATGACCTTATCTTCGCGCCGGGATTTTCAACCGCAGAAGTGGTTAGTGATGTATCCGGCCGTGGTGTTGGAATGGATGTAGTGAGAAGAAATATTCGCGCATTAGGCGGCACGGTTGAAGTGCAGTCTGAAGCCGGTGTTGGCAGTGTCTTTACCATTCGTTTGCCACTTACTCTAGCAATACTGGATGGTCAGCTTATTCGTGTCGGTAACGAAACTTATATTGTACCGCTTATTTCCATTATTGAATCGTTACAAATTAATCCTG
>QIKU01000168.1 GCA_003232015.1 Gammaproteobacteria bacterium | reverse complement strand
ATTGAAAGCATGGGCTTTCGTGGTGAAGCACTGGCGAGCATTGTTTCCATTAGCCGTTTTGAAATAATATCACGCACCGAGTCACAGGAGATGGCATGGCGATGGTCGAATAACAGTGCCGACAACAATGCCAGCTATCAGTTTGAACCTGCTTCTCATCCGGTTGGCAGCAGCATTATTGTTCGCGATATTTTTTATAACACCATGGCCAGACGTAAATTTTTGTGCAGTGAACGTACCGAGTTTCGGCATATCGAAGATGTGGTTAAACGTATCGCGCTGAGTCGTTTTGATATTGAGATCGTATTAAAACATAACCAACGGGTGGTGTATCGCCTGCCTCCTGCAGTCACTGCCGATTTAAAAATAAAACGTCTTGAAAAATTACTCGATAAAAAATTTATTCAACAGGCTTTGCAGGTTTCGTATCAGGCTTCACGACTGAGCATGACTGGCTGGTTGAGCCATGCGGATTATTCACGAGGCCAGACGGACATGCAATATTTTTATGTCAATGGCCGGATGGTAAAAGATAAAGTTATCAGCCATGCCTTGCGGCAGGTGTATCAGGCGGTATTACCGCCGGGGCGTTTCCCTGCCTATGTTTTAAATTTACAAATTGACCCGCAGCAAGTGGATGTGAATGTTCACCCGACAAAACATGAAGTGCGTTTTCGGCAAATGCGCTTAGTGCATGACTTTGTTAACCATGTGATACAGGATGCATTAAATAAAACAGAACACACTCATTCGCATGTGGATGATGTTTTTGCTTTTGATAAACAGGAACAGCCGATCACTGAATATCAACCTAACCAATATACTATGGCTGAATCATCGTCAGGCTATAGCGGCATATCGCATGGTCGTTCGTCTTCGGTTGTGGATAACCCGGTTTCGCATGCAAAACCTTATACCCAGAAAATACAGCCTGCATCATTGCAACAGGGTTTACTCGGCACCGCCGTTGGTTTTTGCCGGCCATATTATTTAGTTAGTCAGTCACAACAGGGCATGATTATTATTCATCTTTTACGTGTGGCGCAACATCAGGCCGAGCAACAATGGTTACAGCAATTTAAAAAACAAAGCATAGAAGCAAAACCGTTTATCTTCCCGCTGAGTATCGAATTAGACGAGCAGTTGTGTGATAGTGTTGATAGTTATCAGGATGTGATTCAGTCACTGGGTTTTGATTTAAGTTTACAAACAAAAAATACGCTGGTTCTGCGTGCTGCCCCATCGCTATTACAACATTGTTCATATGAAGCAGTGATAACGCAATTACTCAGCAGTTTAAAATTAGAAAAAAGCATGGATGGCACAACACTCATCCCGTTGCTTAGCCGATTTGTTCAATTAGATGAGCAGTCCGAATTAAAAAACCTAAACGAATGGCAGCAGCACTTGCATGATATTGAAAAAACATTTGCAAACCTGTGTGTAGAGCACCCGTATAAAAATAAACTCTGGCGTGTGTTGAGTGTTACGGAAGTGAATAAATTATTTTTGGCGAATGTGTCTACAAAACTGGTGGGTGAATGACGACAGACTCGTTAAATAATTTTCCGCCTGCCATTTGTTTAATGGGGCCAACGGCTTCCGGTAAAACCGATATTGCCGTACACCTTGTGCAGAATATGCCGGTTGAAATTATTAGTGTTGATTCGGTTTTAATCTATAAAGACATGAATATAGGATCTGCAAAACCGGATGCGCAAACATTAGCAATAGCACCGCATCGTTTAATCAACTTTTTAGACCCCAGCAGGGCTTACTCGGTTGCTGAATTTCGCCGTGATGCCCTTGCGGCGATGGCTGACATTACTGCCCAGGGGAAAATACCGTTATTGGTTGGCGGCACCATGTTGTATTTCCGGGCATTACTGGGTGGCTTGTCTGAACTGCCGGCGGCAGACGAGGCCGTGCGCAAAAAGCTCGAAGCACAAGCGGTTGATATTGGTTGGCAAGCAATGCACGAAAAATTACAACAGGTAGACCCTGTTGCGGCCAGTAGAATACATCCCAACGATCCTCAACGCATACAACGCGCTCTGGAAGTATATGAAATTAGTGGTGAACCGCTATCAACATTGCAGCAAAAAAATACCGTTAAAAATGTGCTGCCTTATAATGTAACCAGGCTGATTGTGAGCCCAGCGGATAGGGCGGTGCTGCATCAACGGATTGAAAAGCGTTTTCACCAGATGCTTGAATCCGGTTTTATTGATGAAGTGAAGGCTTTATATAATAGAGGGGATTTAAATCTGGATATGCCCTCGATGCGTGCTGTTGGTTACCGGCAGGTTTGGGAGTATCTGGATAACCAGCGTGACTACAACAACATGGTTGAGCGTGGTGTCGTGGTAACTCGGCAATTAGCAAAAAGGCAATTGACCTGGCTACGCAATGAAAAAGATGCCATTTGGCTAGATAGCGGGCAGATGGACTTAAATCCGGTCGATATTAAGGAATTGGCCTTGAAATCGTTAAACCATATCCCTATTTAAACCTTAGAGAGATTTAAATTTTGCCCGTGTTTAATTTTTTGGGGCTTGTGCTACTATTATTTTAGTTGCCTGGGCCATTATCCAGATTTTAGTGCTTTTGCATAAAAATTAGCACAGGGTTTTTAAACATACACACATAATCTTAGCTTGCTGAATTGGTCGCAAAATAAGAATAACAATAAGGAGAATTCGCGATGAGCAAAGGTCAATCACTACAAGATCCTTTTTTAAATGCCCTTCGTAAAGATCGTATACCTGTATCCATCTTTTTGGTAAACGGAATTAAATTGCAGGGACAAATTGAATCATTCGACAACTTTGTGGTTTTGCTTAAAAATACCGTCAGCCAGATGGTTTATAAGCATGCCATTTCAACGGTTGTACCTTCCCGCAGCGTTAAATTGCCAATGGCCGATGAAAATGGTGCTGGTGCAGGTAATGGCGCTGATAATGGTGCATCCAAGGGCAACGTTTAACTTGCGCTTTTGCTGTTTCGTAGTAATTTGGCCGAGGAGCAACGCGGTTGTTTGAACGTCCAGAGGGTGGCGAACGTGCCATCCTTGTCCACTTAACGCTCCAGTCTGAACAGCAACGCGAAGCATCCAGCGAATTTACTGAACTGGCCACCTCGGCTGGTGCTGAACCCCTTTTGACGATTAGCGGGTCGCGCCATGCGCCGCACCCGCGTTTTTTTGTGGGCTCGGGCAAAGCCGATGAAATCAAGCAGGCCGTCATCGATAATGACGCTGACCTTATTTTATTTAACCATGTTTTAACACCTGTTCAGGAACGTAATTTAGAAGCGCATTGTGAATGCCGTGTTTTAGACCGAACCGGGCTTATTCTGGATATTTTTGCGCAACGTGCGCGCACCCACGAAGGTAATCTTCAAGTTGAACTGGCACAGCTAAAGCATTTATCCACCCGGTTGGTACGTGGCTGGACGCATCTGGAACGCCAAAAAGGCGGTATTGGCTTACGCGGGCCGGGTGAAACCCAGTTAGAAACGGATCGGCGCTTAATTGGCGACCGCATTCGTCAGCTCAATAAAAAACTCAAAAAAGTACAAAAACACCGCGATCAGGGGCGGCGTTCCCGAAAACGTGCTGATATTCCTACTGTTTCGCTGGTGGGTTATACCAATGCGGGCAAGTCCACGTTATTTAACCGGCTAACGGATGCCAATGTTTATGTAGCCAATCAGCTTTTTGCAACCCTCGACCCAACGCTAAGGCGGGTTGCCCTGCCCAATACACAAGTGATGGTATTGGCCGATACGGTGGGTTTTATTCGCCATTTACCCCATGATCTGGTGGCTGCTTTCCGTTCCACTTTGCAGGAAACAAACGACGCCGATTTGTTGCTGCATGTGGTGGATATTACCGCCGAAGAACGTGACGACACCATCGAACAGGTGAATCAGGTACTCGAAGAAATCGGTGCCAGCGATGTTCCCCAGTTAATGGTCTTCAATAAGCTTGATCGTTTAGATAATATGGCACCACGCATTGACATGCGTGAGGACGAATCCGGCCAGCAAATTCCGGCTCGTGTCTGGTGTTCGGCCAAAACGGGTGAGGGGATTGAACTATTAATGCAAGCCATCCAGAGTCGCCTGCAACAGACTTCGGCACAGGTTGAATTGCTTATTCCTTATAATAAGGGGCGCTTAACGGCACTTTTACACGAACACGGGCGGATTAACAGCGAAAAATACGATGATGATGGCAATTGGTGTGTGGAAGTCGATATGCCGCTGGCCGACTGGTATATGTTGTGTAAGAAGTATCAAGTTGAACAATACCTGATCCACTCAAATTTATTGAAGGCTGAGTCTGAAGTCGCAATTTAGTTCACTATTTTAAGTACTTAATTCTCCCCGGTTTCCTTATTTTTAAACCATTATTGTCATCGCAGGCAAAGCATTGCTTGCAGCCATCGAAGAAGCACCATAGAATCCCCACTATTAGAAGTATACTTAACGAATATTAAAATTGGAGTAAATTATGGCTTGGAATGAACCGGGAGGTTCCGGGAATAAAGATCCCTGGGGCAATCGTAATGACAATCAGGGACCACCAGATTTGGATGAAGCTTTTAAAAAGCTGCAGGATAAAGTCACCAGTATATTTGGCGGCGGCAAAGGCGGTAAAGGCGGTTCCAGTAAAAGTTCAGGCGGTGGTGGTCTCGGCGTCAGTTTTATTGCCATTGTCTTACTGAGCATTTGGGGGCTATCCGGCATCTATATTATTGATGAAGGTAAAGAAGGCGTTGTGCTTCAGTTTGGTAAATTTGACAATATCGCCGAGCCTGGGCCACATTGGTATCCGCGTTTTATACAATCTGTTTATATTGTGAATACAGATAATGTACGGGCGATTGTTTTAGGTCGGAAATCATCAGAAGCCTTGATGCTGACTAAAGATGAAAATATTGTCGATGTTGAATTTACGGTGCAATACAAAATTAAAGATGCAAAAGATTTCCTGTTTAATGTGAGAGATCCGGACATCACCGTTGTTCAGGCCACAGAAAGTGCAATGCGTGAGAATGTTGGTAAAGCAACTATGGACTCGGTTATTAAAGATGGTCGTCTGGAAATTGCAGGAAATACAAAAAAGCTTATTCAGACTATTCTGGATCGGTATGAAGCCGGTATCCTCATTACCAATGTAAACATGCAAAATGCGCAGCCACCAGAGCAAGTACAATATGCTTTTGATGATGCTATTAAAGCACGAGAAGATAAAGAACGAAAAATTAATGAAGCCGAAGCTTATTCAAATGATATTTTGCCGAGAGCACGCGGTAAAGGTGCTCGAATCGAGCAAGATGCATTGGCTTATCGCGATGAGCTTATTGCCAAAGCAGACGGTGAAGCCCAACGGTTTGTTAAATTGTTGACTGAATATAAAAGAGCTCCCCTGGTAACACGTGAACGTTTGTATCTGGAAACAATGGAAGAAGTGTATGAACGAACAAATAAAGTCATGATCGATGTTAAACAGGGGAACAGCTTAATGTATTTACCTATTGATAAAATCATTAGTCAGCGTAGGCCAAAATCTTCAGTAGAAGAATCAACAACGGATATTAATGACGGTGCAACGGCAGACCCTTCATCATCACGCTTTGGTAGTCGTTCACGTAGTCGGGAGGTGCGCTAATGAGTTCTCGTTCAATAGTATTTAGTGTTGTTATTGGTCTTGGTTTGTTTATCGCATCCGCTTCTCTGTTTGTTGTTACAGAAACAGAGCTGGCGATTAAATTTCGCTTAGGTGAAATTGTAAAGTCAGATTATGAACCCGGTTTGCACGTTAAAGTTCCTTTTGTGAATAACATTCGCAAATATGATAGCCGTATTTTAACTTTAGATGCGCGTCCAGAGAGATATTTAACCAAAGAAAAGAAAAACGTGCTGGTTGATTTCTTTGTAAAATGGCGTATCAATGATGTCGAAGTATTTTACAAGTCAATGAACGGTAGCGTGAATACGGCTCGAACACGAATCTATACGATTGTAAATGATGGTCTGCGTTCAGAAATAGACAGTCGTACGGTTAAGGAAGTTATTTCCGGTGAGCGTGCAGTCTTAATGGACAGAGCCAAAGAAATCGCTAATATGAGTGTTAAAAACTTTGGTATTGATATTGTGGATGTTCGCGTAAAACGAATAGATTATGAACAATCCATTAGTGAGTCAGTTTATCGTCGTATGGTTGCAGAACGAACCCGGGTAGCCAAAGAGTTCCGTTCAAAAGGTGCAGAAGCCGCAGAACGTATCAGAGCCGATGCCGATCGTCAGCGTACGGTTTTGATAGCAGAATCGTACCGAACATCGCAAAAAACACGCGGTGATGGTGACGCAAAGGCGGCCTCTATTTATGCCAAAGCATATACCAGAGACAGAGAATTTTACTCTTTTTACCGGAGTTTAAAGGCGTATCGTACTTCATTTTCCAGTGATAACGATTTACTGGTAATACAGCCGGACTCTGAGTTCTTTAAGTATTTTAAAAAAGCAAAATAAAGTCTTTGCGGGGGCTTGTTAGCTGATTGGAAGGGATATTGTGGCAGGTTATTCTGGCATGATATCTCTTTCCCATACCCACGCAAGTACCCATGTAAAATAAATTAGTTTTTATCGGGATTCATTATGTGGCAAGAGTTTCTTGTGGCAATTGCGCTTGTGCTTGTTATTGAGGGGCTATTGCCAACCATTAATCCCAACGGCTATAAAAAGGCTTTATCTGTATTTTTGCAGATGGACAATAAACATGTGCGAACATGGGGCTTACTTAGTATGGTATTAGGTACTTTTTTATTATATATCCTGAAAAATTAAAGCTACAAAATAGTATAGATTTAAAAAAATGACATTAAATAATCGTTGGGTCTTACCAGAAGGTATCGAAGAAGTTCTTCCTGCACAGGCAATGCAGCTTGAAGAATTGCGCCGTAATTTGATTGATATGTACACTTCCTGGGGCTATGACCTGGTGATGCCACCATTGGTTGAATATCTGGAGTCGTTACTCAGTGGTACCGGACACGATCTGGATTTACAAACATTTAAAATTACCGATCAACTCACTGGCCGTATGATGGGTATTCGTGCCGACATGACGCCGCAAGTTGCACGTATTGAAGCGCATCATTTAAAACAAAATACGCCGACACGCTTGTGCTATTTAGGCACGGTTTTACACACACGCCCACAAGGTTTTTCTGCTTCACGCAGCCCTTTGCAAATTGGTGCCGAACTGTATGGCCACAAAGGTGCACAGAGTGATGTTGAAATTCTAAGTTTAATGGTTGAAACATTAAAACTCACCGGTATGGATACTTTTTATATTGACCTCGGTCATGCGGGCATTTTCCGAAGTCTGGTGAATCAGGCCGGGCTTTCCCACGAACAGGAAAGTCAGTTATTTGATGTTTTGCAGCGCAAAGCAAAACCCGAATTAGTCGAGTTAATGTTAGAGTGGAAACTTAACAAGCCCATTGCTGATATGCTAACCAGCTTGCCAGATTTAAACGGTGGTGAAGAAGTTTTTGACAACGCTGCTAAAATCTTTGCAAAGGCCGATAAAGCCGTGCTGGCTGCGATTAAAAATCTTCAAGATATTGCCAGCCAGTTTAAGCAAACAGTGGCTGGTATTAAATTGCATTATGATTTATCTGAGCTGCGCGGATATAATTATCACACCGGTGTTATTTTTGCTGCGTACACACCCGGGCAAGGTCAGGCGATAGCACAAGGTGGTCGCTATGATGACATTGGTAAAGACTTTGGTTTAGCGCGCCCTGCAACCGGTTTTAGTGCCGACTTAAAAACACTGGTTTCTTTAAGTGGTCTGCAAGGAAAACAGCTCCAGGGTATATTTTCAGCAGAGAATCAGGAGCCTGCATTGTTTGAGTTTATTGCAAATTTACGTACACAAGGTGAACGTGTTGTAATGGCTTTACCTGAACAGCAAGGTGATGCTGCTGCGATGCAGTGTGACAGGATTATTGTTAAAGACGGGAATAACTGGACAGTACAAAAAGTTTAAAAGCTTAAAATTTTATATTTTACAAAAATAGGTTGGACTAAGTCATGGGTAAGAATGTCGTTGTTGTCGGCACACAGTGGGGCGACGAAGGTAAGGGGAAGGTTGTTGATCTGTTAACAGAAACAGCCGATGCGGTTGTTCGCTTTCAGGGCGGCCATAATGCCGGCCATACACTGGTTATTGACGGTAAAAAAACAGTTTTACATTTAATTCCCTCTGGCATTTTACGTGACAATGTTAAATGCATGATTGGTAATGGTGTGGTATTGGCACCTGATGCGCTGATCACCGAGCTGGACATGTTGGAAAAAAGCGGCGTAAAGACC
>QIKU01000290.1 GCA_003232015.1 Gammaproteobacteria bacterium | reverse complement strand
TGATTCACAATCGGGCTGGTCTTAATCATTTTCTGCTCCAACATATGGTTGATAGCATCAGTGAGGGCAACAAACGCACCAGTAATGGATGCGGTGCGTGTTCCGCCGTCGGCCTGGATCACATCACAGTCTAAAGAAATAGTATGTTCGCCAAGTTTGTCAAGATCAATGGCGGCACGTAAGGCGCGGCCGATCAGTCGTTGAATTTCCATTGTGCGGCCGCCTTGTTTGCCACTCGATGCTTCACGGCGCATACGGTTACCGGTTGACCGTGGCAGCATGCCATATTCAGCTGTTATCCAGCCCTGACCTTTGCCGCGTAAAAACCCGGGTACTTTTGCTTCGACGGTTGCGGTGCAAATAACTTTAGTATCTCCACAACAGATTAATACCGAACCCTCTGCATGCTTGGTGTAGTTGCGTGTAATGCTAATGGGACGTAATTCATCGGCAGCTCGACCACTTGGACGCATAATCTTTCCTTTAATAATAGGGTTTAAATAATGGCCCAGTATAACGTGTCTTGCTGATGTTGAGCTAGCTTGTTTTAACGTGAGATGATGACTTATGCTTAAGTAGCCTGAAGTTGGGATAAGGAAATCCACATTGGTAAACTGTCAATCCCGTCTTTTATTTATGTAGCCTGGATATAGCGCAGCGAAATCCGGGAGTATTAATATATTATTTCCCGGATTACATTTCATTTCATCCGGGCTACTCCCGAGTTCAGGTTAAATAACCCTGTCATTACCACCATCAACCGGTAATTGTGCGCCGGTTGTTTTGGCAAACAGTTTGCCACACATGGCCGCGGCAAGATCGGCAACATCACTGCTTTTTAATTCTGTCTTCAAAATATTCTTTCGTTTGTAATCTTCTACGCTCATGCCATAGTGTTTGGCTCGCGCATTTAAAACTTCGTCAGTCCAGATGGCAGTATCGAAAATAGCATCAGGGTGTAAAGTATTAATGCGGATATTATCGGCTCCCCATTCCAATGCAGCAATGCGTGCCATTTGTGTGAGTGCTGCTTTCGATGCTGAGTAAGCTACTGCCCCGGGACCGGGGGCAAGGACATTTTTAGAGCCAAGCATGACAACACGACCACCATTAGGTGCTTGCTTTAATGCATTGTGTGTTTCGCGCATATAAATTAAATTGGCATCCAGATTAACCTGCATCACCTTGCGCCAGTCTTGTGTTGATATTTCCGATATCTTACTGCTGAGTGGAAACAGGCCTGCATTCAAAATTAACATATCCAAACCACCAAAGCGTTGAATGGTTTGTTTAATCGAATCGATTATTTCTGTTTCATTGCTGACATCGCATACAATGCCTAAGTAGTTTGCTTGTGACAGCATGCTGGTGACTTTGGGGTTAATATCCACTGCGACTACCGCTGCGCCTTTTGCGAGTAACGCTTTAACACAAGCTTTACCAATACCGGATGCGCCACCGGTAACCAGCGCAATTTCGCCTGTGAATTCTGGCGTATTACTGCCTTTTTTTAATTTGGCCTGTTCAAGAACCCAGTATTCCATATCAAAAATATCGTTATCGGCTAAGGCTTTGTAACCGCCGAGTGCTTCTGCGCGCAGAATAATATTAATGGTGTGTTGGTAAATGTCTTCAACAATATCTGCATCTTTTGCTGTTTTGCCGATGGCAATAAACCCCAGTTCCTTATCAAGCAGCATACGCGGTGCGGCATCGAGCATCACTTTGTCACTGCCTACTGAATTTTTATCGAAGTATTTTTTATAGCTGGCGGCATACTGCGCTACAGCGGTGCCGAGCATGGGTAGTTGTTTGGTACGAATAACATGGTCGGGTGTAGCCGGGCCTTGTTGTGCAATTTTTTCAAGATCATTGCGTTGTGAAAAGGCAATGCATTTTTTATTACTGGATGTTTTTAGAATAACGGGGAAGCCCGCTGTTGCTGATATATCATTACGAAGTTTTAAAATAGATGCCGCTACGTTACTTGCTTGTTTTATATCGCCTTGTTTAAGATCCCATGCATTTTGTTTTTTAAGATAATCTTCAGCCATGGACACATATTGAATATGGCGCTGGTATGATTCTTTTGCGGTTGCACCAAAAGTAAAAATGCCGTGGTTGAGTAAAATCATCGCTTCGGTTTTTTCAGTTGCCTGTTCGGCAAATTGTTTTGCACACAGTCGGGCTAAATCAAACCCTGGCATAATGTAGTCGATAATAATGGCTTTATTGCCGTAAATTTCTTCGATACGCTGTTTGCCTTCTTTTGTATTAGTAATAGTAACAACGGCATCGGCGTGGGAGTGATCGACATATTTAAACGGCAGGGTAGCATGTAAAATCGCTTCAACCGATGGAGTGGGGGCGGCGGCATTGGTCATATTTGTTTTAAGCTCGTTGACCATTTGCGGATCTGATAGTTGTTTTAACTCTGCTAGATTACACAGGTGTTTTAAGCGCACCGGTGCAAAGCCGGGTGCTTCGATGGATATTAAATCCCAGCCACTGCCTTTGACATATAAAATATCTTCATTTTCCCCAAGAATATTCTTTTCTGTCACTTTAACGGAAGTATTACCGCCACCGTGTAAAACAAGTGATGGGTTCTGGCCTAATAATTGTGAACTATAAACACGAAGCTCTAAATCGGTTTTATATTGTTTAGCCAGGTCATCATCCCAGAGATTCTGCATAGTTTTCTCAAAATATTTTAAAATAGTGTTGACGTTGATAATAACACTGATTCATTGAATCTGAATATATTACCAGGGTGTAATTGTATACCCACATAAAGAAGGGAGAAAGAACGACTTATATTTTAGTTTAATGTTTCGCGGGGTGTTTCACTAAAGAAACTCTGGTAGTCCTGTTTGAAACGGCCGATATTAATTACCCCAAATTTATGCACAATCTGTGTGATTGTTTTTTCGGCCGGGGAGGATCGCAGTAGTTCACGACGGATGGCGTTTAAACGTACACGTATTAAATAAGTTTTGGCGGTCATATCCAGCAATTCCGAGAAGCAATACTGAATGGAGCGGCTGCTGGCATGGGTGCCTTTTATTAAACCTGAAACCGTTAATGTTTGTAGATCGGAACGGTGAATATAGTCCAGTGCACGAGCAAGCAAGCGTTCTCTGTTTGTTATTTTTATCGGGTTTTCTTTGCTGTGGAATGTATGGTAATCATTTACGGCATAAAATAAGGAGTCATAGCAGTCCTGATAAGCTAGCAAGCTACAGGGATGTTTTAACAGCTGTTTAAAAGTTCCATATAGATGGTATAAATGCTGGGTTAGTAGTGATTTGCGGGGAATAGAAACTTTGTTGTATTGAAGCTGCTTGCAGGCCTTAACAAATAATTCTATTTCGCTTTCATCGAGGTAGTAGGCTAATTTTTTTGAGTTGACGAGCAAGGTGAGATGCTCATGGTCTTTAGGACTGATAATTTTTGATTCAGAATCATCATAACGTAGCAGTTGCGAGTCATCCTGATGTAATTTCCCGTCACAAATATAGCTCGAACTTTTGAGTGGAAAAATCATTGCGATATACCCTGATTCTACCCGACCAATTTGGATGTGCTGTGTGCTAGCTGAACGCAGGGCTATCTGGAAACCATTGGTTGAAAGTATTTTTGAATGGCCATTAAAGTTCCCCTTGCTTAGTTGGTGGCCTTTCAATTTCAACCCTGTGATGGCGGTCGAATATTCCTCTACCGTCTGGAAGGTGTTTTCCACTAGTTCAGGAATTGAATCTTCGGTTAACAATGTCATGCAATATACCAACCCATTTATATTGTAAAACTTACTAAGCGTTTATTTTTTACGACGTTACGACGTAACCGGTTAAGCTTCCCGCTTTTTTAGTGTTAGTGATTATCCTTAATGTTTGGTAATTTCAATCAAATATAGACATGAGAGTTGATTTGTATGGTAGGTGTCTGAGGAACATGCAAATAATTCCACTAACAACTATTTATTTTTAAATATACCATATCTATTGTATGGACATAATGGTGCTTAAACTATACAAAAGTCGCTAACTTCATGATTTTAGTATACGTTTCCCGCATATACTATTAATTAGCTTCAGTATTTTACCTTATTTACCGATAATTTTCTAAGTTCTATAAATATGGGAGGTGTTTTATGCGCCAAATAAGTGCAGTTCAAGCCGACAATATGATTCAGTCCTTAAATATGGGGGGGGTATGCGCCAAATAAGTGCAGTTCAAACCGACAATATGATTCAATCATTATTTCGTAGTAATCACCAACTCGGCGTTACAGCGCGATTTGCCGGCACCCTCTCGCAGTTAACAGAAACTGGGGCATTAACGGCTGCAACACAAAAAGCGTTAATAGAGTTTGGGTTGAACGGCCTGTTTCAAATAAAATTTGAGGTCAACAAGCAGGTTAAGAAATTTGGGCGGCGGATGGGTAAAGATGCACTGGGTAAGCTCACCTGCTTTGAAGGCTGCACTGATAAAATATGCCGTAAAAAAGATTATATGATGTTTTGCCTGACCTACTTTACCCTTATTCTTGATGTGTCGGATTTAACGGAAGAACAGATTGATGAAACCAAAGATAATCTGGCAATATTCAGCGACATTATTGATGCCTGGATTGCAAACCACATAGAGTTAAAGCATTTCAGGGAAGCGAATAAACTTTATAAGCAGGATATGCTGGATAAAATTAATGAACTAAGCTGCAAAGTGGTTACAACCTCAGATGAGATAAAAACACAGCACCTGGAAATTTCACAAAGCTTATTGTTGATGCTGGCTTCACGTTTTCCAATGCTTGGGCTGGATGTGGATCAGGAAGAAGAAATTCTTAACAGCATTGAAAATACGATAGACACGTATGGGAAATTAATTGAACAGCAAGTTAATAGTAATGCGGACTTAACCGAATTACTTGATGATGCGGCAGATTGTATTCAGTTTAATTAACGGCGAAAGAATTTAGTCATCCATTTCATGCCCATAGCGGTTAATCGCGTTTTCAATTTCTTTAATGGCGCTATCAACCGCAGGTTGTTTAACGTGGACTTCCATGCTTCGATTTGAACTGGTCTGGTTAAGTAATTGTAATGAAATAATTTTAAGCGCGATGACGGTGGTGTTGTCGGCGGTGGGCGAGCCGAGTTGCACGGCATTATTGGCAAGTGTGCTGATGGCATCGCTGAGCCGGCCATTATTTATTTGTGCACCGATTTGCGCGTCATCCAATGGCCCCCAGAAACCATCGGAACACAGTAAAATAATATCGCCTTCGGTGAGCATCACTTCTTTACTTAAATCCACCTCGGGTTCTTTTGCCAGCATGCCGACGCAACGGGTAATATAATTACGCATTGGGTGGGTGCTGACTTTGCTCAGGCTTATTTCACCGTTTTTGTATAAGTCTTCGACATAGGAATGGTCCTGGGTGCGATAAATAGAAAGACCATGGCGAAATAAATAACAGCGGCTATCGCCAACATGCGCCCACCAGGCACTGCCATTTTGAATTAAACACAGTACCGCCGTGGTACCCGGTTCAACCGGTGGAATTTGTTCGCGGCCAGCGGCCATTACATCGTTATGTGCTTGCAGTAATGCGCCTTCGAGAAAATCAAATGGATCGGGAATGGGCATCGGTGAATTTTGTAAGGCTTTTTCAACCGTCTCAATTAAGGTTTGCGCCGCCAGCTCGCCTTTAGGTCGTCCACCTAAGCCGTCACCTAAAATTAAAACCGCACCATAATCGTATTCGATATAACCCACACGATCCTGGTTATTCTTACGGTCGCCTTGCAGGCTGATTTGGCTAACTTCAAATTGCATAATGGGGGTTAACGTTTTACTTTTGGATTGGTTAAAGCTTCAATAAAGTTTTCGATATTTTGTGGGCGCAGAATAGGGTCGACTTCCATTGCCCAGTCAATGGTCTGGAGTAAGTGTTTTGAATATTTTTTCTTAAACGCATTTACCGCAGGTTTTAAGGTGTCGCGCTCGCGTCGCTTGGTGGACGATAAGGGCGGCGCACCTTCAATGCAGGCACGAATGGTGGCGCCTATCGCATAGATGTCCGTCCAGGGGCCAACATAACCACCGGGATCCAGTTGTTCAATAGGTGAGAAGCCGGGGGTAATCACCTGGTTGGCCTGAAACTGACGGGTCTGCATCATTTCATGTGCAGCACCAAAGTCGAGCAATAGCGGGCTAGCGCCTTCGCGTAAATGAATATTGCCGGGTTTAACGTCGAGATGAAGCAGGCCATTCTGGTGAATGGTTTTTAAGCCGTCTAATAACGGCAAAAACACAGCCATTAAAAATTGTTCAGTCATATTGCCATCATGGCGTTTGATATAACTTTGTAAATTAATCCCTTCTTCGTATTCCATGACCATATAAACGGTGCCATTGGCACGAAAAAAGCTGATCACATTGACAATATTGGGGTGTTTTAAATTGGATAGCGTGTTGGCTTCCTGAAAAAATAAACGCTGGCCGTGGCCAAATTTGTCACCGCAGTTTGAATTTAAAGCACTAATATGTAAGTCATGGGTGCGGGTTGCTAGCTTAGTCGGCATATATTCTTTAATAACAACGTCTTTATCGTAGGTATTATCTTTTGCAAGGTACACAATACTAAAGCCACCGCCACCGAGGGTGCGGGTAATGGTGTAGTTATCTACAACCGTGCCGGGGGGTAATTCGTGAGTTAAGTGCGTCATCTTTTGGGATTATAGCTGTTTTATGATGGATAAATATATAAGATAATCAGCAGATATAATTGACAGTCTGAAACAGGAATTGCATATGATTCAAAGTATGACCGCCTTTGCAAGAAACGAAGCCACACAGGATGAGCTAAGCATTACGCTGGAGCTGCGCAGTGTGAACCACCGCTATCTGGATATATCGATTCGTGCCCCGGAAGAAGTGCGTGAAATTGAACAAGTTTTGCGCAATTTACTGGCAAAAAAACTCAGTAGGGGCAAGGTGGAACTTAATGTCCGCAGCCAGTTGAATCCGTTGGTTGAAAGTAATTACGACATACAAGTTAACATCGAACTAGTAAGGCAATTATCAAATGCGTGTGAAACCATTAGTCAGAATTTAGCGGCGGCCGACAAAGTCAACCCGCTTGATGTATTGCGCTGGCCTGGTGCGATACAGGCGCAACAAACCGACTCAAAAGCATTACAACAAACGGTTACCGATTGTTTAACTGGAGCACTGGATGAATTTGTTGCGAACAGAAAACGCGAAGGTGAAAAGTTAGCTGCTATGTTGATTGAGCGTTGTGATGAAATGGACAAAATTGTGAGCTATGTAGAAAAAATCATTCCCACTATTGTGCAAGCCCGCAAGCAAAAAATCCGTGAGAGACTGGCTGAGTTTACCGTTGAACATGACGACAAGCGTATTGAGCAGGAAATGGTGTTGCTCGCACAAAAAATGGACGTTAGCGAAGAAACCGATCGCCTGGGTGCTCATTTAAGTGAAGTACGAAATGTATTAAAACAAAACAAGCCGGTTGGTCGACGGCTGGACTTTTTAATGCAGGAGTTAAATCGTGAGGCGAACACACTGGGTTCCAAATCGGTGGATACCGAAACCACGCGTGCATCGGTGGACTTAAAAGTGTTAATTGAGCAAATGCGTGAGCAGGTGCAGAATATAGAGTGATTTTTTTGCTATATAGCAGGTATGTCTACTGTGTAAAGGTGGTTCATTAACGTACTTAAGGAACCTCTGATTAATTCCAATAATATGCGATAATACACATTCCCAATGAGCCACGGAATAAATAATGCGGCAACAAACATTTGCATCGAATGAATTCGAGAAATATAGAAAACCGACACGTAAAGAACTATTTCTGAAGGATATGGAACAAATTATTCCCTGGAAAGAATTGTGTCAGGTCATTGAACCTTTTTATCCTAAACCTCAAGGTGCAGGCAGGCGGCCAATTGGCCTTGAAAGAATGCTCCGCATCCATTTTCTACAGCATTGGTTTCATCTCTCTGATCCAGCAACTGAAGAGGCTTTATATGATTCCCGCGCGATGCGTGCTTTCGTTGGTGTTGACCTTGGACAGGAACCGGCGCCGGATGAAACGACGATTTGTAAATTTCGCCATTTAATGGAACGTCATGAACTGGGAGATGAATTGTTCCATAAAGTAAACGCGTATTTGTCGGAAAACGGGATGAAGATCGCTCGCGGAACGATTGTAGACGCCACCATTATTAATGCGCCGAGTTCTACCAAGAACAAGGATAAGGCACGTGACCCGGACATGCATCAGACACGCAAAGGGAACCAATGGTACTTTGGCATGAAAGCGCATATTGGTGTTGATAGTAAGAATAAATTAATTCACTCGGTTGCGGTGACC
>QIKU01000055.1 GCA_003232015.1 Gammaproteobacteria bacterium | reverse complement strand
TATGCACGCACACAATGAAATGATGCAATTCAGCCCAGGTGACAAAGTATCATTTGAACCGAACAACAGAGATAAACAAACAGGAACGTTAGTAAAATTTAATAAAAAAACCGTAACTGTTTTAACTGATGATGGTCAAAGCTGCAATGTAGCACCTTACTTACTTAGTAAAATAAATACAAAGACAAGTAAAGAAAAATCAAAAATAAAAAAATCTAATCGCGGTAAAGTCGTCAATTTACATGGCAAGTAACAATCGCATAACAAGTCAATTAACGTTGAGGCTGTAGAAAAAGTCCTAATAACACGGTCACTATTTGATATACTGATACAACACGAAATTCAAAGCCCTGTCGTGCGACGCGGTGCCGCATTTCACCACCATTGCGAATTTTGTCACTGGTTATAGCTTTGAGATCGAACAACTATTCGAGCAAGTCTTACTGGTGTGTGATGAACAAGGTTCATTAGGCAAGAAATTGTTTGCGATTGACGGTTGCAAGATGTCCTCTAATGCTTCGAAGGAATGGTCGCTTCGAGCTTCCTGCCCTATTGCAAACATTCGTACATCCCAGTACAGCGTCGGGCACGTTTAAAGAGCTAGAGAAAAAGCGTGACAAGATCCAATGCCAGATTTAGCATCATATTACGAAACACAAAACCCTCGACAAAAATGAATCACGTGATGATAAACGGCGACAGCGCAGTGAGCAGGCGATCAAAACACTGACGAAGGCGCATGAGAAGATAGACCGATTTAGAAAGATGTCCAGCCCTGGGCATCTTCTCTTGCTCCGCACGCCAAGATGACCAGCAACCGCTCCTGCGTTGCTGGCATACCGTCCATCCCTGGACATAACGACTAGCAAAGGCACGATTCAGGGCTACAACGGCATCGCACGGTCGATAAAAAATACCAAGTCATTGTCGATGCCCAGGCCTTTGGTGAAGGCCAGGAAGATCATACGTTGCAACCGGTATTAAACATCGTGTACACACGCTTCAAGCGACTTGGCATCAAACTGGACGACCCCATCATCACTGCTAACACCGGCTATGCTAATGAAGCCAATATGAAGTATCTGTACGAAAATAAAATTAACGGATACATCCCTGATAATAAATTCAGGCAGCGCGATCCAAAATTTAAAGAACAACAAACCAATCACACGTGACGCAAACCCATTACTGGCAAAACCAGAACAACCTTAAACGTGATCCCCGCCAGTGAGTTTGACTTTGATCCAGTGAATAAAACCTGTGTCTGTCCGGCAAAAGAAACGATGTGGCTGCGTAGTGAACTCGTCGATCAACTCGGACAAAGGCAAACTAATCTATAGTCACCGAATGTCGGCCGTCGACAGATTATTGCTCCTGCATAATCTGCATTTCCGCCATGACCCAGGCCAGCCTCTCGACTTCCAGTCTCACCTTCTCCGTGACGGTCAGCCCGTATTTGCTAATATCGGCTCGAATAAACGACTCAACCGATTTAGTTTGCGAGGGAAAAAGAAGGTTCAGGGGCAATGGCAACTCTATTGTCTGATACAGAACATCGAAAAGCTTAAGAATTACGGTGAACTGGCCACCTGAAGGATAAAGGATACTCGGGAATGACTTGAAAAATTAAATTTATCAGGGCACAGTAGATGAATATTAAATTTAAAAACTGGCTGGTAGAATACGGCTTTCAGAAGCTGCTTTTTCTACAGCCTCGTTAGGCCTAAAATAGTTAAGAATATTTGATGAATACGGAACTTAATATTGGTTTAGCCCTGGGGAGCGGATCATCTCGTGGGTGGTCACATATAGGCATTATTAATGCTCTGTCTGAGCTTGGAATCACGCCAAATATCATATGTGGAACCTCTGCAGGTTCGTTGGTTGGAGCATCTTATGTATCTGGCAAAATAAAAAAACTGGAAGAATGGGCATGCTCATTGACAAAGCTTGAAACGGCGAGATTTCTCGAGATTAGTACCTCACTTACAGGTTTCGTTAATACAGAAAGGTTGCACTATTTCTTAAATGAAAATGTGGCAAGTGACAAGGTTGTTATTGAAGACCTCACAAAAATATATGCAGCAGTTTCAACAGATCTGGAAACGGGTAGAGAGATATGGCTAACGAAAGGCTCTTTAATACAGGCGGTATGGGCATCTATTTCATTACCCGGTCTTTTCCCAGCAATAAAAAATAATAACAGGTGGCTCGTTGATGGTGGGCTAGTAAACCCGGTACCTGTCTCCGTATGTCGTGCATTGGGTGCAGATATAGTTATCGCAGTGAACTTGAATGGCGACATTGTCGGAAAACATTTTGAGAAACCTAAAAGAGTAAAAAAGAAAAATGACGGTGTTGGAGGAAAAATATCTGAACTAGTGCGAGAGTATACCAGTTCACTATTATTCACCCCTAAAGATAATGAGCAACCACCAAACTTATTGGATGCCGTCGCAGGCTCCTTCAATATTACCCAGGACAGAATAACCAGAAGTCGTATGGCAGGAGATCCCCCGGATATATTGCTTTCACCAAAATTATCACATATCAGACTTTTAGAGTTTTATCGTGCCAGTGAAGCAATAACGGAAGGTAAGAAGTGCGTGCAAAGAATGAGACAAGAGATTGATTACGTACTGGGAACAGTCAAACTATAAGGCGATTATCATGGGTGTAACAAGCATCCGGCTTCAACCTGAAATTGAAGATCCATTAAAAAAGCTCGCTGCTAAGCTCGATCGAAGTAAAAATTACTTGATAAATTAAGCAATTAAAGAATTTATAGCGCGTAAAACTTTCGAGGAAGCAAGGTGGAATGAAACATTAGAGGCACTAGATTCGATCAAATCAAATAAGCTCATCGAAGAAAAAAGCGTTAATATATGGCTTGAAAGCTGGGGAACTGATAATGAATTAAACCCACCTAAAATATGAAAATATCTTATTCTCCTGAGTCAGGAGCGGATTTGATATGTTTACGAAAATTCATCGCCATTAAAAATCCTCTAGTGGCTCAAAAAATTACTGCATCTTTATGCAAGGGAATTTCCCAATTAAAAACATTCCCATATTTAGGTGTAGAAGTAGAGCTAGCACCTAATCCAGAAATGTTCCGTGATTTAATTATTGGAAATAATATTGCTCATTATTTAATATATTCAGAACAAATATATATTTTACGAGTGTGGCATCATAAAGAAGAACGCTTATAACAAATCGTTCAAATCACTGTGCAAAAATACGCACAGCTTGGACTCCTAACCACTATTGCGGCTAGGAGCCATTTTACTTAAACGTTAAAAATAAAAATGAACAAAATTAAATTACACAATAACTGGATTCTTGAGGACGCACCATACAGTACCACGTTAGCAAAATATGCTTTCATGTTCTCGAAAGGTAAACAGCATTCTATAATCAAAGCCAAATTAAAGAGCTTTATATGACATTAAAAGAAATCGACAAGACGCTATATCGTAACCATCTTAGGGTGGTATTCACTAGCATAGCATTGGCTCTTATGGTTATTTCAGTTTCTACTTCAACACTGTTTATCTACCTGTTTAGTAGCCCAGAGGTTTCGCATTTTTTGCATAATCTGGTGGGTGTGGTTGTTGCGGCTATCATTGTTTTTATTGTGTTGAATAAGTTCCGTCAGCATCCATATATGTCTGGGATTTGAAGCAACAGTTAAATCGTATCAATCGAAAATTACGCAAAATTGAAGCCGCTGTTGAAAGCAACAACGATGCCATGATAATCATGAATTTTATGTATCGTGGTTCTAAGCAGCTTTATGAGCTGGATGAAAATACCATTACGATGGGAAGTTTGATTAGCAAGATCAATATTCTCGAACAGCGTATGCAAGATTTGGGGTTGAGTTTGTCAACAAGTGCTTATGATCCAATAATGTTGGACCAGTTTTAATTAAAGAATTAAAGGGGACGGAGGGTATGTTCGAGCACCGATTTCTTTTACATAAAATAAAACCTCTAACACATATAAGCCATCTCCCCGTCAGTAGGCATTAAAAAATACTTTCAATTAAAAACTGAACTAAAAAATAAATTCATGTTCGAAATCGGCTACTTCATCTTGCAAGCCCCCCATTTATAACCGACCTGGATCCAACCGGTCACCACAATATACCTGAATTATTTATTCAACTAAAGGTATGAAATTTATGGTATGCAAAAAATAATGTAGATTTACGAAAGGTTAAAAAATTAAATCTAAACGACAACTTTTAAAAAATCATCTTAATTATAAAGAAAAATAGAGCTTCCTGTTTTGTTGGTTTACGAGTGTATAAACGCAGGTGAGACAGCCTTGATTAAAGTAAAATCCGCTCAATTCCACCTTGCCTTACAGTGTTTAAAAACTCAGTCTGCCATTGTTCACCCAAATGATATTTAGCTAATTCGACTACAATATAATCTGTGCTTAAGCCCGTTTCATCTTCGTAGCGCGATAAACCTTGCTGACAGGCCGGGCAGGAAGTGAGTATTTTTACTTCACCTTTTTTTACTTTTTCTTTACCCACTAACGACTTTAACCCTTGCTGCAATTCCTGTTCTTTTCTGGAACGAAGTTGTGTTGAAATATCTGGCCGCGCAACCGCAAGTGTTCCTGCTTCACCACAACATCGATCTGTTAATGTCACCGCTTTACCCATTAAACTCGACGCCACTTTAATCGGGTTATAGGTTTTCATTGGGGTGTGACACGGGTCATGATAAAGGTATTCTGTTGTCTGGTTACCATCTAGCGTCAAACCTTTTTCTAATAAAAATTCATGAATGTCCAGTAAACGGCAACCCGGAAATATTTTTTCGAACTGGTACTGCATCAGCTGATCCATGCACGTACCACAGGAAACAATCACTGTTTTAATGTCTAGATAGTTTAGTGTGTTGGCAACCCGGTGAAACAATACTTGATTGTCGACCGAGATCTGTTTGCCTTTTTTCTCATCGCCACTTGATGTCTGCGGATAACCACAACACAAATAGCCTGGTGGTAAAACCGTTTGCACATTCAGGTCATATAATACAGCCAGTGTTGCGGCACCCACCTGACTGAATAACCGTTCCGAACCACAACCGGGGAAATAAAATACCGCTTCCGATTCAGTTGATGTTGTTTCAGGGTTACGTAAAACAGCCACTTGTTTCGAATCTTCTAACGCCAGACTGGCACGGAATGTTTTATTGGGCAAGTCAACCGGCATGGGCTTCTTGATAAAGTTGACAACCTGACTGGATACTTTCATTTTCCCAGTACTTGATTCAGGTTGCCTTTTACGATCAATTAGCCCGCTTATCCGCACTAATTTATACACAATACGTTGCGCACGGTAACCCCACTGAATCATCAACTTTCTCATTAGCTTGATAACAAAGGGCTTGTTGACATTCAAAAACATTAGCGACACAAAAGTGCCTATATTGAAGCGTTTTTTACCCTGTTTTTTAAGTAAGGCGCGCATATTAATGGAGACTTCACCAAAATCAATATTGACCGGGCATGGGCTTAAACATTTATGACAAACGGTACAATGGTCGGCAACATCGTTCATCTCTTCAAAATGTCGAATTGAAATACCACGGCGTGTTTGTTCTTCATATAAAAAAGCTTCCAGAATTAAACCTGTTGCTAAAATTTTATTCCGTGGTGAATAAAGCAAGTTTGCTCGTGGAATATGTGTATTGCAAACCGGTTTGCATTTTCCACAACGTAAACAATCTTTTACTGATGCATTGAGTGCATCTAGTTCATTGGCTTCTAATATTAAGGCTTCCTGTTCTAGTAAACGCAATGACGGCGTATAGGCACCATCAAGATTTGCACCGGCCATTAACTTGCCAGGGTTAAAGACATCACTCGGGTCAACCTGTTGCTTGTATTCTTTAAATTCCTGCAGCGCTTGCTTGTCTAGATATTGTAATTTGGTAATACCAATACCGTGTTCGCCAGAAATAACGCCACCTAAACTTGTCGCTAGATGCATAATACGGTCAACCATTTCATCTGCCGTTTGCATCATGGCATAGTCATTCGAGTTCACCGGGATATTGGTATGCACGTTGCCATCACCGGCATGCATATGGGTTGCAACGAACAGCCGACTGGTACGTAATTTTGCATGTAAGGTATCAAACTTTTTTCGCACCTGTTCAAAGTCATGCCCAGAAAAAATTTCTTTCAATGGTTTTTCGATACGTTGCCGATATGAAATTCGAATTTGTCGACGCTGTGATAATATAAAGAGGGTTTCTGCTCCGTTAATATCACCCTCACTGTTCAACCCAACAGCATCAAGATACAGCGAGGCTTTTTCATCCAGGTTATTTAATATCGTCACCCAGCTGTGTTTAATACTTTGCAAGTGTTTTATAGCCGCATCTTTTTTTGCATCAATAATTTTAGTGGCTTCGACACTGCCTTCATCATCCGGTGCCTGGCCTAAAATACTGGGATGCAGTTCCGGCATGTTACTGCTTAAATAATCCAGAACCGAATCAATCATGGTCAATTTATTTTTAATTGATAACTCGATATTAATGCGTTCAATGCCTTCGTTATAGTCACCTAAGCGTGGCAGAGGGATCACCACGTCTTCATTTATTTTAAAGGCATTGGTATGTGCTGCAATGGCAGCGGTGCGACTTCGGTCTGCCCAAAATTGTTTACGTGCCTCGGCACTGGCGGCAATAAAACCTTCGGCACCGCGTTGGTTTGCCAGCCGCACGACCTCAGAAGCGGCTTCTGCAACAATCTGCTCATCGTCACTGACCACGTCAATCAGTAAAATCATTTGCGGTAATTCACGCCGCGGTGCTTTAGGTGAATAATTAACAGCCTTAACATAGCGCGCATCTAAATGCTCCATACCCGCTAATTGAACATGCTCAAGTGCGTCTAAATAATCTTTGGTTTCGACTATCGCCGGTACGGCAGTACGCATATCGGTGTTATAAAATTCGAGGCAAATGGTTCGCTTGAACTCTGGCATGGTATGCAAGATAAAATCAGCCGAGGTAATAATACCATCGCAGCCCTCTTTTTGAATACCCGGCAAACCACCTAAAAATTTGTCGGTAACATCTTTCCCTAAGCCTTGTTTGCGTAAGCTTTTGCCTTCAAGGGTTAAGACTTCTGGTTCGCCAATAATGGTTTTTCGGTCGGCCTTAAAACGCGTGAGTCGAAACTCAACCACTTCCTGTAGATGAATTTTACCCAGATTATGATTTAAGCGTTCCACCTGAAGCCAGTTGCCATCAGGCGTGACCATTCGCCAGGAAATTAAATTGTCGAGTGTCGTCCCCCACAATACAGCCTTCTTGCCACCGGCATTCATGGCAACATTACCGCCAATGCAGGACGCATCTTGCGAGGTTGGGTCAACCGCAAACACGGTAGCATTTTGTTCGGCACGTTCAGAAACGCGTCGCGTTACCACACCAGCCTCGGCACGAATTGTGGCAATTTTTTTATCCACACCGCTGATATATTTATGTTCGACTTCGGCCAGCGTTTCGAGTTTTTCGGTGTTAATCACCACACTGTTGGTTTTTAACAGCACCGCGCCACCGGTATAGCCCGTGCCACCACCACGTGGCACGATGCTTAAGCCTAACGCTATACACGCGGCCACCACTTTTTGCACTTCATCTTCATTATTGGGGGTTACCACCACCAACGGCAGTTCAACCCGCCAGTCCGATGCATCGGTTACGTGTGACACACGCGACAAACCATCAAAACAAATATTGTCTTTACGTGTTACTCGTTTTAAATGTGCTTTTACTTTTTTCCGCAGGGCATTTTGTTCTGGGAACCAATCTTTAAAGGTTTCCACCGCCTGCTTAGCTTTATTCACCAGCGCAAGAGCACGTTCATTATTGTCGGCACGATCTTCAATCTGGCTCAAGCGATGATACAGGGCATTAATTAACTGTTGGCGGCGCTTGCGGTTATCAAGCAAATCGTCCTGAATAAAGGGGTTACGTGTCACCACCCACATATCCCCTAAAACCTCAAACAACATCCGTGCCGAACGCCCGGTAACCCGCTCAGCACGTAAAATATTTAATGACTGCCAGCTGTCTTCCCCCATAAAACGGATAACAATTTCACGGTCGGAATACGAAGTGTAGTTATAAGGTATTTCGCGAATGCGGTTGGGCATTGAGGCTGTCTTTGTTCAAAGTTGGTTTAAGAAGCTGGAATTATAGCAGTTTATTGCCTGAAATTTTTATTTTAAGGGGTCAGAACGTAGCTCGAATGCAGCAAAGCGGAATCCGGGAAGGTTGGGGGCGGCTTCCCGGATTGCATTTTATTTTATCCGGCTACTTGTGGGGATACCTCTATACGTAGCCTGGATGCAGCAAAGCGGAATCCGGGAAGGTTGGGGACTCCTTCCCGGATTGCATTTTATTTTATCCG
>QIKU01000280.1 GCA_003232015.1 Gammaproteobacteria bacterium | reverse complement strand
AGCAAGTAGCCCGGATGGAATAAAATGCAATCCGGGAAGCAGCCCTCAACCTTCCCGGATTTCGCTTCGCTGCATCCAGGCTACGTACTACGTACTGGCTAACCCATCTCAATGCCGATGTCTCAAGTTCGGTGTGTGTCCAGCCAGTCCACGATGGGTTTAATAGCCTGTCTCCCAAATTAAAAACGGAATGAACAAATATTAAACAATCAATTAAAATCATCAACTGGAATTGAGGATTCAATCACATTTATTGCAGCTTGCCCTGAGGCCGTTCTTTGGTATGCTGGGTATTATTTTTTATACGTCGGATTAAGGCAACCGTGAATCAATGTATCGTGCAATCAACATAACGAAGAACTTGCTGGGTAACTGATTGTTATGAAAAAAGGGTTGAGGCTTGTTTTACTTTTTGCACTATTGTTGTTATCTGGAGGCACTGCGGTGGGTTTAACAAACATTGGTAAACTTTGTATCTTTTCTGCTATATCGGGGGTGATTACGCTCAATGGTCAACCTGTTGCAAACGCCAAAGTGATCAGAACGGCAAGTAAAGAAAGAGACCATCAGGACGAAACCACCACTGATGAGAATGGGCATTTTGCTTTCCCGCCGATGTATGAACGAAGTATTGCCAAGTATTTACCGATGGAGTTTGTGGCATCACAAGAGATCATGGTGGAATATAAAAACAAAAGCTATAAACTATGGTCAGGCGTCAAATGGAAACCCGAAGAAAATGCTGAGTCACGCGGTAAGCCGCTGGTTGTTCAATGCCAACTTGAAATTGATGATAAATATATTTCGGTTGATGGATCGAAATTTTTTACATTATGTACCTGGGATGTCAAACCGGATCCACCTGTTAATATAGATAATCCATTTGAGCCTGGTACTTGAGTATTTCTAATTTAATGTTCAAGGAGGAACAGATATGCCTGCTTTAAATGCAACAATTACATCCGCTTTAGCTCGGGATGTTTATAAGATCGTCGATAGTGGTTCATTAGCATTAACTATTCGGCAATTAAATTCTGATTATAAAGGCTCTTTTAACTTTAATCAGCAAAATCTTATTAAAGGCAAAACCGGTGGCCCAGGTATTATTAAATGCCGCACGGCTTTTGGCTTTACCCTGATAGGACAAGGTCAATTTAAAGGCCACGCCTTTATCCTGTTTAGAGGCACTAAGTTTCTGGCCGACTGGCTCACCAACCTCAATGCCGGGGTTTCAAGTTCGGCCTGTGGCCAGCCGGTGCACGATGGGTTTAATACCACCTTTAATACCATGAAACCCAAACTTCAGGCTTTTATGAACTATGCGCGCTCAGAGAATGTTCACAGTATACATTGTATTGGCCATAGTCTGGGTGGAGCGATCGCAACGATTTGTGCCAGCTGGATAGCTAAATCCTACTCCACACCCTATCTATATACCTTTGGCAGCCCTCGGGTGGGGTTAATGGGGTTTGCCAGTAGCTGTACCCAACGCTTGGGACAAAACCGAATGTTTCGTGCCTATCATCGAACCGATCTTGTGCCGTTTCTTCCTTGCTGGCCTTTTATCCATACGCCGAACATAGGCCGAGATTATTACCTGCCTTCGCCCGGGATGATCCCTTCGGGGACTTACCATAGTATGGATCGGTATATCGAATCGGTGCAAAACCGTTCCTGGAAGCGTATCGGCTCAAGCCCTGCGGTGCGCTCAAACAGTGCGATTGAAAACTGGCTAAAACAGAACACCGCGGTGGCGTTTACTCTTTCAAGTATCGAGTGGTTAAGCGATGCCATTGTTTATGTTTTAAAAAAATGCGCCAACAAGGTGGGCTGGGGGATATCCAATACCTTTGGCTCGGCGTTAACCTTGATGGATCAAATGGCGTATATCTTAAAAAAAGGCATCGATCTGACGCAATCGATATCCACCTGGGTGGTGCAATTACTGAATAAAATCATGTCGATGTTAGGTTATAACCAAAGCACAGTTTATGCCATGGAATACAGCCACGTGATGATACGCAGCCTTTTTATGCGCTTGCAAAACAGGTTAATGACCCATGCCAATCAGGCATTAAGTCAGGTACTGGTTAATGGGCGGAATATTTAATATCCTACAAATCTATATTAGCAAAATGATAAGCGCGATATTTTTATTGTATAGAGATAAAATTTAAATAAATCGTAGGATGGGTGCAACCCATCATTTGGTATTATGGTGATGGGTTACGCTTTGCTTCACCCATCCTACGGTCGTTGGCTTTTAACCAATCTTTATGCCGATGTGTCGGGTTCAGCCTGTGGCCAAGTGGAATGAACAAATAATATATTTAAACCATATTACCCAAATGATAAATGGGATATTTTTATTGTTGCGGAGTAGTTAAAATATAAAAGTAGAGCTTATACATCAATATCTAATAGCTGAATAAACTCAGCAACAACATAAAAACTGTCTGCTTCTTCTGCTTCTATTATTAACATAGGGTAGTCTTTATTATCTGGCCTAAGTTCAATTCGCTCATGTGACCATTCAAAATCCGGATCTGCTATTTTTTCACTAAAATAGCGTTTAACGGTGAATGAAGCTTGCTGGTCGGGATCGATAACGCCGTCTTTTTTAACCAGTACAACTCTATTATTACGCGAACCAACAACACCATACTTAAATACACAATAACTTCCATTAGGAATACCTGGCTCCATTGAATGACCTTTTATCCGAGTTATAAACAAATCCTTTGCCAGCACACTATGATAATTTGTCTGCGACATATCCAACCATGATGAAGGTTCTTCAATTATTTCTGAATCCACAAAATTTCCAGCGGCAACTTCAACCGGATAAAAGGGTAGCAACGATGTATATTTATCTTCTGCTTTAACATTGGTTATGAAATTTATTTTTTTAACTGTCGTGTTTTTTTCATTTACATTGCCTTGATATACCCAGCCTGAACTAAAGCCATTAACACTGGCTATTTCATACAAGGGCTTAACTGTATGCTGAAATGCCTCATAAACAATTATTTGACTGGATAAATCATTATAACTAGCAATATGCAAATCTGAAATATACGGTTGCATATATTTTTGCCATTTCTTTTCCGGGTAGATTTCTCTTGCAGTTTGAATAGCAATAAACTGCTCTTCGATAAAAGCATCGAGGTAAGACAAGTCAGGTAAATTATTATTTTTAGATGAGTTAGCAGAACTTGATACAGGTATCAAGTTCCATAATTGATTATGGGTAACGAATGTCCAGGGTAGAAAATGATCTAAAGCAAAATCGCCGAGCGTATTTTTACTGTAAATACATTTTAACTCTTTATGCTTTAGAATATTTTTCCAGTAATCAACCTCTTTTGTCATCGCTAATCGTTGCAATACCGGTAATATCTTTTTAGGTATGGCGGGTACAGACGGATTACGATTTTGCAGGTAATCACACCAGTGCCATTTAGCCCAGCCTTCAATAACCTGCATATTGTTCTGCATATACTCTCGCCAGCGCGCATCCACTTTTATTGATGTATCCGTAAAAGAATACAAAGGAATATTTTCTGCATCCGAACTATTCGCAAGATCTATGATTATCTGGTTTCTTTTATGTTGCGGTATACCCGTGAGTTTATTTTTATAGAAGGGAGATAGTAACCGATAAGGAACATAATCAAGCAGGCTGCCAAGATTATCTTTTCGTTCAATTAACCAGTCAAATAACTCCATGCGAAGTTGCCCGATTGTCGTTGACGTAATAGGACCACTTTCAAAAATTATTTTTCTTTCTCGAACAAAAATATCAAGAATATTGGCGCATTGATCCTGCGCACCCAGTGACAGCCTGAAATATTGATGCGAAAACCAGGCAATGGATAACATGCCTACGGCTAAATCAATATAACTAATTTCAGTTGAAACACTATCTGACTTTCCTGTTTCTTTTATTTTCTGCATAAGCGCAAGGAAAAAAAGAAATTTATATGAAGTTGAAGTCCGCTCAAACATTCTTGAGAAGGCCGATACATTTAAAAATGGGTTATTCGGTAAGTTATTATTCATCCCAGTAGTTTGCCTTCTCTGGAATAATCCACCGGATGCCACCCCGAGGATCATCAACGTCACCTTCTCTGCGAGGAATTAAGTGAAGATGTATATGACCAATAGTTTGCCCGGCGTTTTCACCGCAATTAACGCCAATATTATATGCAGTGGCTTCAAATTCTTTATCGGTTCTTTTCTTTACGATGTTTAACAATTTTATCATGTCTATTTGCTCTACTTCTGTTAAATCAAAATAGTTTGCAACATGCCGTTTGCTTATTATTAAAGTATGCCCGTCGGTTAGAGGATAGCCATCTAGTTTCGCAAAAAAATATTCTGATTCAGCTACGAAATCACTTTTTTTAATCGTGCAAAATGGACAATTCATTTTTGTATGCCTTTACCAGAATCTACTTTTAAATATACTTAGTATTTATAATACCCCGAAAGTTAAAACCTTGCACCACGGGTACGACCATATCGTGTCAGCAGTACTTAATTTAACCTGCCAGACTAAAAACCACCCGTTATTGTTAATCGCTACACAAACCACCCATTTATTCCCGACAAAAAAAACCCTGCTCGAAAGCAGGGCTCTTAGGAGTGACTACTTTTTACTTAGGCTTTTCGTCTTGCTACAAAAAGTAAACCGAACAGGCCAATAGCCAGCAAGTAGAGTGATGAACTTTCTGGAACGCTGGCACAGCTATTTTGATTAATTGCGAAGTTACCAAAGCCCCAAAAAACTGGGTCGATGGTAACTGATGTTATCGCTGAACAACCACCATTGCTATTGTCGGCGTAGATTCCGAAGCCTGGGGTATTATTGCTGCTAACATTAAACCAGGTTTTGCTAACGCCCGACCCCGCAGATTCCGCTGCTGTAAGCCATGCGTTCCTACTGGTACTACTAAGGACTGCACCAACATTAAATGAAAATGCACGGGTATTTTCTGGTAACAGGATAGTAATCAGGGTTTCTCCTGTTAGAAACACATCGTAATCGGTTGCTTCGCCATTGTTCCACCAGCCTACATTATCGGCTCGGTTAACAACCATGGGTGATAGATTGCCGCCTCGGTCGAAAAAACTCAACGAGCCACTAATCGGTGATGAGATACTTGTTGTGGTTGTGGTTCCATTGCCACCAGTAAAGGCAAAATCGGTCATATCATACCCACCCACTGTTGTGGGGGTTGCCGTGCCGGTTGTATACTCTTCAAGAACGGCTGCTTGCGCACCCGAAGCAAAACTGGCTAAAAAAAGAGCGACTGCTAAAATTTTCATGTATCCGCCTAAATTGAATAAATTCGTTTATATTTTGATTAAAGTTTATACGATATAGGTCAAATCGTCTGTCACCTAAACGGGTTAGGTCTTTCCTGCCAATCTTATAATGGGTTAACCCATTACCAATAAGCCAGGAGCACGTTGTGGTTGCTTACCCCTGCAAAAGCATTTATTATCTGCTCACTTTGCCTTGCGCCCACTTCAGTTTTGTTCGCAAACAACTGATTTTTATAGATATTATTCTCTTTCACTATGCCTAACACCCAAACCCATGATTACATTGAACAAATATGCCTGCAGGGTTGCGACATTGTGCGGCAACACATTGAAGCGCTAGAGCAAGCCACGCCCAACCCGCCCCTCAAATTACTTCAAGGCCTTAATAAAACACAGCAGCAGGAAATATTGCTAGAACTAAAGGCCATTATGGCGGTTTACGATAATAAGGATTGCAGCGAGGACCAGGCTAATTACCCAACTGGCTCGGCTTCATAATACGCAGCCCATTCCATTTGATTGTCGCCATAGGCAAGAAAGTGCGGGTTTAACAGGCTGTCTTTGGTGTTATAGCGCAGCGGTTGTAAATCTAAGTCTACTAGATAACCTCCAGCTTCTTCCAAAATACACTGCGTTGCTGCCGTGTCCCATTCTGAGGTTAGGCCAAATCGTGGATAGACATCGGCGCCACCTTCGGCAACCAGGCAGGACTTTAAGGCACTGCCCAGATTAATAACCGTGCACTCTGGCAGGTTACGCACAAAGGCGATAAATTCATTATTAGTAAATGACTGGCTGCCGGCAACACGCACTGGTTTGGCGCAATGTTTGGCAACATGGATTTTCTCTGCGCTGTTATGTGCCGAGGTTTTATAGCTGCCCTCGCCTTTAAGTGCGTAATACATTACCTGCAAAACCGGCGCATACACAACGCCCAATACCGGTTGCTGGTTCTCGATTAAGGCAATGTTAACCGTGAATTCGCCATTTTTTTGAATAAACTCACGGGTGCCGTCTAAAGGGTCTATCAGCCAGTAGCGCTGCCATTTAGAGCGCTCGGAAAAAACAGGGATGCTGTCTTCTTCTGAAAGCACTGGAATATCGGGCGTTAGTGCTTTTAAACCGGCAAGGATGATTTTATTTGCCTCTAAATCTGCCTGTGTAACCGGTGTATGGTCTGCTTTATTTTCGACGCTGAATTCGGTTTGATAAACTTCAAGAATTTTCTCACCCGCCATGCTGGCAAGGTTTCGCACCGCTTCTAAGTATGACTGTAAAGTATCCATAAGAAGCGCGATTTTGACAGTTTAGGGTATGTTTCGCCAGTGTTATATAGGATAAAAAGCTTTGTCCTACAATCCAGGCCAATAACTAACCTGAACTCGGGATAGGAAAATCTACATTGGTAAACTGTCAAACCCATCTTTTATATATGTAGTCTGGGATGTAGCGCAGCGAAATCCGGGGGTATGAATACATTATTTCCCGGATTACATTTCATTTCATCTGGGCTACTCTCACTAAATACCATTATTAAAGTATCGTTTTAGCCGGAATTTAAAATTCGAGTCACTGGATTCCCGCTAAAGGCATGCGGTAATGACGAGCATTTCTTATCCCAAGTTCAGGTTAACTAAATAAACCCGCAAACAGCTAATTCACAAAGGTTAGTTTTGTTTTTAAGCGCCCTTCAAATAAGGCGTCTATACTTACTGTTTTAGCCGTTTGGCTTACTTTAAAACCACCCTGCGCGGCAGGCTCAACCGACACCAGTTTCAGCGTTGTTGCTGTAAAATCGACATCAATGGTGACATGGATAGGAAAATACCCATCCAGAAATTTACGCATAAACGGGCCATTGGTTAAGCGATAACTGCCGTCCTTGTTTTTAAATAAGGCTTTAGACCAGGCTTCGATGCACAGCCGTGCATTGTCTTTTACGTTTTCCAGTTGTACGGTATTTTTTTCTACCCAGGCTTTTTCGATTGCATCTGACTTGACGACCTTGATGTCGCGTATGCGTTCTTTATTAAAAACCACCTGAACCCGTGGAACACGATCCATATTGCTATGGCACTGTTGCAGCTTAATCCAGCCATCATTTAAGCTTGTTTTGTAAAGGGTAAATGAGTTGTGATGGTGATGAACGGATTTTAAAGGTTTTTCTGTGAGAAAAAATAAATCCCCTTCATTCACTTCAACCTTCTGATAATTGGGTGGTTCAAGATCATCGCTGTTAAGCCAGCGTTCCATTTCTTCTTCTGTTAAACTATTGGCAAAAATAAAGGGGCTAAAAGCAAGCGCCAGCAAGAGAGCAGAAGTGGATAAAATTATTCTTAACAAGTGCATCGTTAATGTTTCCATTGCATAATAATGGCTTTTAATAAGTTTAGCTTAAACTGCCTGAAATTCACGACTACATTTGAAATAATACTATGATCAACTGGGAAAATATTAAAACTGTACTGCTGGATATGGATGGCACCTTGCTGGATCTGAATTTTGACAATCATTTCTGGCAACATCATGTTCCTGTTCGTTATGGCGAAAAGAATAATATAAGCTTTGATAAAGCCTACGATACCTTAATGCCTATTTATAAAGAGGTTGAAGGTACTATCGACTGGTACTGTATCGATTACTGGACCGAACGGCTGGAGCTGGATATTGTACAACTAAAAGTAGAAGTGGCTCATTTAATTGCGGTACACCCTTTTGTTCGTGAGTTTTTAACCGCTTTAAAACAAAATAACATTGAAACCGCACTGGTTACCAATGCCCACCAGAAAAGTCTGGCACTAAAACTCGAAAAAACCCAACTGCATGATTATTTTGACCATATTGTTTGTGCGCATGACTTTGGTATGCCAAAAGAACAACAGATATTCTGGGACAAATTAAAGCAACAGATCCCTTACGAAAATGAGTCGACCTTATTTATTGACGATAGCTTATCAGTGCTGCGCTCAGCCCAGCAATATGGCATTAAGCATTTACTCGCCATTTACAAGCCCGATACACAACAAGCGATTAAAGAGGTAGACGAATTTAAGGCGATACATAGTTTTGAAGATATTATGCCGAAAATTGTTTAACCACGTAGATACCATCTTCCTCAACCAATCACAAGCGGTGTTTACACCGCCTGAGGTTGATACTGTATTTGGTGTTTAAGCACACCAAAACAAAT
>QIKU01000115.1 GCA_003232015.1 Gammaproteobacteria bacterium | reverse complement strand
AGCTTGCGCCGATACCTGTTGTAACGCGACACGAGGTGATTATATCGCAGTATTTTTCTCTTCATAGTTTAAGATTTTTTAATGGCTAGGAAGTATGGGTGGTTTAATATGTATAATCAAAATTTCGAAGATATGGCTTGTCCACCTGTTCCCAGCTTATTAGTCATTTTTTAGCTAATCTATCCAAAACCAATACTAAATATTAAAATGCGTCGCGCAGACAGACTTTTCCGGATAATACAGAATCTGCATTCTAAACGAGCCATTACAGCCCACGAACTTGCTAATAGACTGGACGTTTCAGAGCGTACTATCTATCGTGATATGCAGGACTTAAGCTTATCGGGGATCCCTATCACTGCGGAAACGGGCATTGGTTATCGTTTATTAAAAGGTTTTCAACTTCCGCCACTTATGTTTACCGAAGAAGAGATTGAAGCATTGTTACTCGGCGCAAGGATGGTACGTGCATGGACAGATAAAAATCTTGCCACTGCTGCAAATCAGGCACTACAAAAAATTGAGCACGTTATTCCTGAAAAACTAAAACCACAACTTGAGCGTAATGATATGATTGTTCCTGACTTCCCAATGGAAGGTCAGGCCAGTGATCAGCTTATAACCATTCGACATGCTATTCGCCAACAGCAAAAAATAAAGATTAATTACACCCGTGCAGATGGAGAATATTCCAGCCGTATTATTCATCCACTGGGGTTATTTTACTGGGGAAAAGTATGGACTGTTGTTGGCTGGTGCGAACTGCGTGAGGAATTTAGAAATTTTAGACTGGATCGCATGATAGACTGTAAGCCAGCCAATAAACACTTTAAAATAATTGAAGGTCGAACACTGCAGGATTATCTCAACACTGAATGTAATAAATAAAAAACACACTATTTTTCACATGTTAAGAAAAGGCATTACCGTAATATAAAGTATTACCGCAATACTAAAAGCATACGCAGCAAATCGTAATGGGTTTTCTAGAATATTACTCAGTAGTGTTGGTGTATGGCCTCTACTTTTAAGCTCGGCATAGTCAGCATGAAACTCCTGGGAACGTTGCAACTGGTACTCATTGATAAGTTGCATTGCTTGAGGGTATTGCGATTCATCTTTTAACCAGATCGCGGCCATCGCAATTCCCCAGTTCCCCGCATGCGTTTCATAAAAATCGAGATCATTTTCAGTCAGCAGCTCACGAACGTCCTGCGCTTCATCAAGTGGTACATCACGTAGTTTAAAGAGTAGTTTGGACACTGACGTTATTACACTTAATTGTCATAACCAAGATTGGGCGATAACCAGCGCTCGGCATCGTTTAAAGTCATACCTTTACGTTTGGCGTAGTCTTCAACCTGATCTTTATTGATTTTACCAATGCCAAAGTAACTGGATTCTGGATGGCTAAAATACCAGCCACTTACTGATGAGGCCGGCCACATTGCATAACTTTCGGTTAACGATACACCGGTATTTTTTTCTGCATCGAGTAATTCCCACAACTTGGGTTTTTCGGTGTGATCAGGGCAAGAAGGGTAGCCTGGTGCAGGGCGTACACCACGATAATCCTCTTTCACCAGACGTTGATTATTAAAATCTTTATCTTTAAATGCGCTATCGGGTGACCAGTTGCTATCACTGTCATTGGCCGAGTAGCCCCAGTTAATATGGCGTACACGCTGGTGCATGTGCTCGGCAAAGGCTTCTGCAAACCGGTCAGCCAGGGCTTTTAACATAATAGACTGGTAGTCATCATGTTCTTTTTCAAAGCGTTTGATGTGCTCATCAATACCGATACCGGCGGTTACCACAAAGCCACCTACGTAGTCCTGCTTGCCGCTGTCTTTTGTTGCAACAAAATCGGCATTGCTGCGATTAGGTTTACCGGGTGGGCGTTCAGTTTGCTGGCGTAAATGGTTTAAAGTTGTTACTACCTCTGTGCGTGACTCATCACTGTACACTTCAATGTCATCATCATTAATACTGTTTGCCGGGAACAGGCCAACAACGGCGCGGGCTTTTAACCAGCGTTCACTAATAATTTGTTGCATCATGGTTTGTGCGTCGGCAAAGAGTTTTTTTGCTTCGACTCCTTTTTCAGCATCGTTAAATATTTTAGGGTAACTGCCTTTTAATTCCCAGGTATGGAAAAATGGTGTCCAGTCGATGTATGGCACTAAATATTCCAGTGGCATATCATCGATCACCTGTATGCCTTTTATCTTTGGTATGGGTGGCGTATATTGTTGCCAGTCTATTTTCAACTTTCGCTGCCGTGCCTGTTGCAGTGTTAACCAGTTTATTTTTGCACGGCGACCGGCGTGGGCAATACGCACTTTTTCGTACTCATCATGCACTTCTTTTACAAAGGCATCTTTAAAGTCTTCGCTAATTAATTTCTGTGCAACACCCACTGCGCGTGAGGCATCTTTTACCCACACGGTAGGGCCATGATAATGCTGTTCTATTTTAACTGCCGTGTGTGCTTTAGATGTGGTCGCACCTCCCACCATCAAAGGCATGTTTAAACCCAGCCGTTCCATTTCTTTGGCGATATGTACCATTTCATCTAATGATGGTGTAATTAAACCGGATAAACCAATAATATCAACATCTTCTGCTTTTGCCGCTTCTAAAATTTTATTGGCTGGTACCATCACACCCAGATCAACCACCTCAAAATTATTACATTGCAGTACAACGCCAACAATATTTTTACCAATATCATGCACATCACCCTTTACGGTGGCCATTAATATTTTACCATTGGAGCGCGCACCATCTCCTTTTTCGGCTTCGATATAAGGCAGTAAATAGGCCACCGCTTTTTTCATTACCCTTGCCGATTTAACCACTTGTGGTAAAAACATTTTACCATCACCGAATAAATCACCGACGACATTCATGCCGTCCATCAATGGCCCTTCGATAACTTCAATCGGGCGACTGAACGCGGTACGTGCATCTTCTGTGTCTTCGACCACATAGGCATCAATCCCTTTTACTAAAGCATGTTCTAAACGCTTAGCAACCGGTAGCTTGCGCCACTCCAGATCTTCTGTTTTTGCCTTCGTTGACCCGTCGCCAATAAATTTGCCGGCAATATCCAGCAGGTTTTCGGTTGCATCCGGGCTTTTATTTAAGACCACATCTTCAACGGCGTTACGTAGCTCATCAGGTAAGTCATCATAAACAGCCAACTGACCAGCATTAACAATCCCCATGCTCATACCATTTTTAATGGCATAGTATAAGAACACCGCATGGATTGCTTCACGAACCGGGTTATTACCGCGGAAGGAGAAGGACACATTTGATACCCCACCACTAATTAAAGCATGCGGCAGGTTTTGTTTTATTTCACGCGTGGCTTCGATAAAATCAACGCCATAGTTATTATGCTCTTCAATACCAGTTGCGATGGCAAAAATATTCGGGTCAAAAATAATATCCTGTGGCGGGAAGTCAACTTGTTCCACTAAAATTTTATAAGCTCGTGCACAAATTTCTACTTTGCGTTTTTTGGTATCCGCCTGACCAACTTCATCAAACGCCATTACGATAATGGCTGCACCGTAACGGCGACAAAGTTTTGCCTGGTAAATAAAGTTTTCTTCACCTTCTTTTAAACTAATCGAGTTAACAATGCCTTTACCCTGAATGCATTTTAAACCTTCTTCAAGAATCGGCCACTTGGAGGAATCGACCATTATCGGCACTCTTGAAATATCGGGTTCGCTAGCGATTAGGTTTAAAAAGGTTTTCATCGCTGCCTGGCCATCTAGCATGCCTTCGTCCATGTTGATGTCAATAATTTGTGCGCCGTTTTCTACCTGTTCGCGGGCAACACTTAAGGCCTCGTCGTAATTGTCTTCAAGAATTAAGCGTTTGAATTTTGCCGAACCGGTTACATTAGTACGCTCACCGACATTAACAAACAAAGAGTCTTGCGTAATGTTGCATGGCTCTAACCCGGCAAGGCGGGTGATAAAATCTTCTTCTTTAGGTTGGCGTGGTGGATACTTGGCAACCACATCGGCTATTGCTTTAATAAAGGCTGGGCTGGTACCACAACAACCACCAATAATATTAATAAAGCCATTCTTTGCCCAATCTTCAATTTCGGCGGCCATTTCTTCGGGTGTTTCATCGTACTCACCAAACTCATTTGGCAAACCTGCATTGGGGTGTGTATTAATATGGCAATTGGCAATGCCAGCAATTTCTTCCACGTACTGGCGTAATTCTGTTGCGCCTAATGCACAGTTAAAACCAAAGCTGATGGGTTTTACATGGCGTAGTGAATTGTAAAATGCCTCTGCTGTTTGGCCAGATAAAGTTCGACCCGATGCATCGGTGATGGTGCCGGAAATCATAATCGGTAAACGCTTGCCTGATTGCTCAAAATATTCTTCTATTGCAAACAAGGCCGCTTTTGCATTTAAGGTATCAAAAACTGTTTCTACCAGTAGAATATCACAACCCCCGTCCACTAGTGCTTTGGTGGCTTCTAAATAAGTTTCACGCAAATCGTCAAAATTAATATTACGAAAGCCTGGGTTGTTTACGTCCGGGCTTAACGATGCAGTTCGATTGGTTGGCCCTAATACACCGGCAACAAAACGGGGCTTGTCTGCTGTTTCAAATTCATCGCAAACTTCACGGGCAATTCGGGCGGCTTCAAAGTTAAGCTCATAAACCAGGTCTTCCATGTCATAGTCGGCCATTGAAACTTTATTGGCATTAAAGGTATTGGTTTCAAGAATATCGGCACCGGCTTCTAAATAAGCCGCATGAATATCGTGGATAATTTTTGGCTGGGTCAGTACCAGTAAGTCGTTATTGCCTTGTAAGTCACTGGGGTAATCGGCAAAACGCTCGCCCCGGTATTCGGCTTCGCCTAATTTATAAGACTGGATCATGGTACCCATCGCACCATCTAAAACCAGAATGCGTTCTTTAAGGGCTTGCTCTAAGGTATTTGTGGACTGACTCATACGGACTCATTTAATGGTAACGGGTTGAATGGGCGAAGTTTAACATGCTAAACAGCAATGGACTATATATAAGGAATAAATTTATCAAGGTTATGCTAAAACAAGCAAGCCAAAGTACACTGGCAGAAATTGCTGAGAAAAAGATTATCATTTGGTAATTTACTGGTGATGTTTAGATAATGTACGTCTATTAAAATTAAGAAAATAGCGTGAGATGCTGTTAAACATACCTTTCTGGGCACCACCATTATGTGTGAGTTCGAAAGACATACAGTAAACAAATGTTTGACCTGAGTATGTAGAGCATTTTTTAATTTTTAACATCAAAGTTACCCAACCGTAGGGTAAAGAAGGAAAATATGTATGAAGTTTCGAATATCTAAAGAAGGCCTTTTCTTACCCACTTTTATTTTTTCGCTTGGCTTGCCAACAGTTGCCTCTGCCGATGCTACCGATGTTACCGGTGCTCCCCATCACACTGAAAGTAGCATCGAAATAGAATATTTTAGCATAGGTGATTCGAAGTCGAATATAGGAAATGCACAAGTTGGCACCTCGGGTGTACTTATTCAGACTGAGTACGAAAACAACGGCAGGGTCTTTACCTTTAATTATGAGCGCTGGAATTATAACTGGGCAAACCCGGAGACTCTTCCCTTTGTTTCCGGTACAAGTGCTCCCTGGAACACATTCAACACGCTACAATTTGGTTTTGCCTATGAGCAGCAAGTAAGTGACAACTGGGAATTTAATTATTATGTAGAAGCCGAATCTTCTTTTGAAAAAGAAACGAGCAACTCCAATGAGTATGAGGTTGGTATCGACTTTATTTATGAGGCATCGAATGAATGGTCTTATACATTAAATCTTAACTATGAATATTTAGATGCAGAGGGCGGAGAATTTGGAATGGATCTTGAAATCGAATGGAATCACCATGCAAAAGATGGCTGGTCAGGTGAATTTGAAATAAGCAGTGAATTCCCGGAAACAAGTTTGACTTATCACTTCACCAGAGCATTTTCGACCACGATGTTTTATAATGAAAGTGGCACTAATACAATTAGGCTTTCTGACAGCAGCCCGGTGACCGGCATGCAAGGCGGGTATTTTGAGGATCAGTACAACGCTCTCGGCATTAAAATTGACTATGAGTTATCCCGTGAAAGGTACTTTTCGGTTATATTTCAGCAAAACACGGGAAGGAATTTTTCCTTTACTGACAGTACAGGGAGAGTAGAAACTATATACGATTTTGCTGATTCTAACCAAATTGCAGTTAAATATTTACACACATTTTAGCCTTTGTCTCTCTGCGACAAAAATATCACAATAATGATGTTAAACTATCATAACGAATCACTAGATATAGCAGATTCTTATATTAAAACTGGATAACTTACTGTAATGAGAATCTTACTTATTGAAGACGATCAGGTCATTGCTAACTTTATTGTTAAGGGATTAAAAGAAGCGGGCTATGGTGTTGACCACGCTGCCGACGGAGTTGAAGGGTTGGATCTTGCATTAAATAATAACTATGACATCAACATTATTGACATTATGTTGCCTGGGTTGGACGGTTTATCAATCATAGAGCGAATGCGGAAACAGAAGATTGAAACGCCGGTTATTATTTTAAGTGCTAAACGATCCATTGACGATCGCGTAAAAGGGCTGCAAAGCGGAGGTGATGATTATCTTATTAAGCCGTTCTCCTTTAGTGAATTATTAGCGCGCATACAGGCACATTTACGACGTTCCACGCATGTTATTGAAACGTCCAATTTAACTCTTCATGACCTGTCACTTGACTTGCTGGCACGAACAGTCACCCGCGAGGGGCAAAAAATTGATTTACAACCTAAAGAGTTTGCTCTTTTGGAATACCTTATGCGTAATGCGGAGCACATTGTTTCAAAAACCATGATTATGGAACGAGTCTGGAATTATAATTTTGATCCACAAACCAATGTTGTAGAAGCTCGCATCAGTAAACTTAGAGAAAAAATAGATAAGAATTTTGATACATCCTTAATCCACACGGTACGTGGCCTTGGTTATGTCTTTAAAAAAGAACAATGATTCGTCTCCCTAATACGCTGACATTTAAACTGACTTTTTGGTATACGTTGGTTGTTATTATCTTGATAATATTAGCTTTTAACGCGTCTTATTTTGTACTCAAAAAAACATTAAACCAGAACATGGAAGACGATCTACTTGAAGGTATTGTTGAGTTTCAAGTATTGTACAAAAAAGAAGGGTTGGAGGGCGTTAAGCGAGAGATCACGCGTGATGTGAAATCAGATGATGAGCAAAAAATATTTTTTCAGTTATTTGATAAAAAGGGTATTAATATTTACAGCTCTGATTTATCTCGTTGGCAATTCCTGCCTGAAAATCAGCGTATTATTAAACAGGTATTTTCCACTAAAAAGCCTGTTTTTCAAACCATCAGCATGCCAGGTGCTGAATATAAAGTTAAAACTATTCATGATTTAATTACGCCTGATATTGTATTGTATACTGGGGAATCAGCAGAAGAAATACAGGATATAATGTCGCTTCTGTCCAGTATTTTTATAGCTCTATTATTAATAGTCATTCCTTTTGCATCCGTTGTTGGTTGGTTTATGGCAGGGCATGCTGTCAAAGGTATTAAGGAAGTAAGTCGTATTGCATCGGAAATAGAAAAAGGAAAGCTGGATAAACGTGTTTCTGTATCTGCACAAGGGGATGAAATTACACAACTTGTTAATACTTTTAATGCCATGCTCGACAGGATATGGGTTTTGATATCCGAGATGACGGAAATGACTGATAATATAGCCCACGATCTTCGCAGCCCTTTGGCACGAATAAGGGTGATATCTGAATCAGTATTATCAGATGATAATACGCCCCAGGAATTTAAAACGGCTGCCTCGGACACCATAGAGGAGTGTGACCGATTATTACAAATGATCAATGCTACGCTTGATGTTGCCGCGGCCGAAGCCGATACATTTAAAGTACCAAATCAAAAAGTAAATATTTCACAACTTGCACAAGACGCCTGTGAACTCTTTGAAGCGATAGCCGAACAAAAACACATTAAACTAGTTTGTCAGCTTGAAAATAATTGTCACATTGACGGCAATATCCAAAACCTGCAACGTATGCTAGCCAATCTTCTGGATAACGCTATCAAATACACATTGAGTAATGGCCAGGTGGATGTCATTTTGACCCACGACAAGAAGAATATCGAAATTACTGTGTTGGATACGGGGATAGGCATTCCAGAGAACGATCAGGCACGGGTATTTGATCGTTTTTTTCGTTGTGACCAGAGCCGTACTCATGATGGTTGCGGCTTGGGCTTAAGTTTTGCCAGAGCCGTTGCGCATTCCCATGGTGGTGATATAAACCTGACCAGTGATCAAGTTACCCATTCGATAAAAATCCTGACAGTTTCCAGATTAAGTTATAGGTGTTTCCCTTTCTTTTTAAGTATGAGCAGGCAATGGTGCCATCTGCTTAAAGGGGGAAAACGGCAAGCATGGTTTAATTGGCAACTTTTATGCTGGAAATGGCTCGATTTACTGTATTTTAAAGCGACTTTGTACTTTACTTAATAGATACATATATAAGGAGAGTACTATGTCTAAAATCGGAAAATTACTGGAAAGCAAGGGAACCGATATATGGTCAGTGCACCCTGATGATTGTGTCTTTAAGGCTATTGAAATTATGGATGAAAAAGGGGCGGGTGCTTTAGTGGTTTTATTAGAGGGTAAATTAATTGGTATTGTGTCAGAAAGAGATTGCGCCCGAAAAGTAATTTTAAAAAAGTTGTCGGCAGAGGAAACTAAAGTAAAAGTTATTATGACAAGGAATGTTTTTTATACTCACCCGGCTCAAACAGTTGATGAATGCCTTGCTGTGATGACGCAACATCGTATTCGTCATTTACCTGTTTTAGACAATAATAATCTGCTGGGTGTTATTTCACTGGGTGACTTAGTAAAAGAAGTTATCGCGGAACAAAAATTTAAAATTGATAATCTTGAGCATACGATCTCATGGGGTGAGTCGTATTAATTAAAATTCGTAATACGGCTAAATTATTGGCTCAGTATTATTTATAAGCTCTATAGTTTGCCGTTTAAGGTGGGAGGTTTTCAGCGCTATTATCCGGCAGGTATTTTCAAGTGGCGTTCATGATTTATGGAATTAAATTTACATGCCAGTGTGACACTTTTGCTGACTGCATTGGCATTAATATTATTTACGCAGGATAAAATACGGCTTGAATCATCAAGCCTGTTTATACTTACTCTTCTTGTTTTATTCTTTACCCTTATTCCTTTTTATAATGAAGATGATGAGCAACTCGTTGCTGCCGATTTTTTTATTGGTTTTGGGCATGAGGCTCTGGTTGCAATATCTGCTTTAATGATACTTGGCAAGGGTATTGAAGTAACCGGAGCTTTAAGGCCATTAACTAAGATACTATCCCAGTCATGGTCAAAATCACCTTCACTTACTTTTTTAGCAACGTTGTTAGTGAGCGCCATATTAAGCGCCTTCGTTAATAATACCCCAATCGTGATTATGCTGATCCCGATATTAATATCCGTTGCGATTAACAACAAGACATCACCGTCTAAATTATTAATACCCATGGGTTTAACAACAATTATTGGCGGTATGGCAACTACGATTGGAACGTCAACAAATTTACTGGTGGTTGCATTAGCAAATGATTTAGCAGGGATACAGTTTAGTATGTTTGAGTTTAGCTTGCCGGTCATTATTGTCGGTGGCGTGGGTATTTTTTTGTTATGGGGTGTTGCTCCCTATTTTTTGCCAGACCGGAAAATTGCATTAAGTGATCAAAAGCAGCGGGTATACAACGCAGTACTATTTTTATCAGAAAAAAGTGTACGCAATGAGACCGAAGTACGTGATGTATTAGAAAAGACAGACCATGAAATGCCGATTCATAAGATTTTGCGTGGTGAGTACCAACAAATAATTCCTATTCCAACGGTAAAGCTAAAGTCTGGTGACAAGCTTTTTATTAGTGGTACAGCCGAAAAATTAAAAGAATTTGAGTCAAAGCTGGATGGAACACTTCATAATATAAATAATGACGGTGAATTATTAGACGGTGAGTACAAAACACAAGATGATGACCAGGTGCTTGCCGAAATTCTTGTTACCGGTGGCTCTATTCTTCATAACCGTTCCATTAAACAGGCTCGCATTGCAGAACGATTTAATGTGCTAGTGCTTGCGATTCATCGTTTGCATCGTTCATCACAACAGATTACCAAGAAATTAAGCAAAATGAAACTTCACCGTGGCGACATTCTTTTGGTGCAAGTGAGTCGTGAAAATCTGCATTTAATTAAAGAAGATACTAAATTATTAGTACTTGATAATGTGACGGATTATGTTTCGAGTAGTAAGGGAAAGCTGGCGATTTTAACCATGCTTGGTGTTGTCGGGCTTGCTGCTACAGGAATATTACCCATTGCTGTGAGTGCGCTCGCTGGTGTTGCTGCAATGTTGTTATCAGGATGTTTGGGCTGGCGTGACATAGGCAAGGCACTGAGTGCACAGGTAATTCTGGTTATTGTTGTGAGCCTGGCGCTTGGGCGTGCATTAACCGATACCGGCGGTACAGATTTTCTTGCCAACAGTTTTATTGGCGTTACCCATGGTATGAGTACGGTAATGATTTTATCATCTTTATTATTTTTAATGGCGCTGATTACCAATGTTGTTTCTAACACAACATCGGCCATTATTGGCACACCGGTGGCAATAACAATAGCCCAACATCTAGGGGTGCCGCTCGAACCTTTTATTCTTGCCGTTCTGTTTGGTGCCAATATGAGTTACGCCACCCCCATTGGGTATCAAACCAACTTGCTTATTTATAGCGCAGGCGGCTATAAGTTCACCGATTTTCTTAGATTCGGTGTACCCTTTACACTGGTGGTGGGTTTTGGTTTTTCGTTTGTTCTTTCTATACTTTATGATTTATAAGGGTTTAACTAAATTAGTTTTCTGCCTTTGTTTTTAGCCTATAGACTGGAAAAGCGCTTGTTTTTAGTGTCAGGTCGTATCTATGGTATGCTAATAGCAGCCTTGTCTTTAACTGCCTATAACTAAGTGGACGAAAATATATGAATCAGGTAGCACTAATTTTTCTTACATTATTTATCTTTCAGTCAGCCGTTTTCGCAAAAAAGACAGAGCAGGATCTAGCGCTTGTAAAAGTCACTAAAAATGTTTACGCCATCGTTGGTTCTTTGGGAAACCGCTCTAAGCAGAATTTAGGAAATAACGCGACCTTTGGTGTGGTTGTAACAAAAGATGGTGTAGTGTTAATTGATGCTGGTGCAACGTATGAAGGTGCGGCGCGTATACACCAGCTTATCAAAAGTATTACAAAGCAACCGGTAAAAATAGTGATTAACAGCGGTGGGCAAGATCATCGCTGGCTGGGGAACGACTATTTTAAAAAACAAGGTGCACAAATCATTGCCAACCAGCGTGCAGTAGCCGATCAGAAAAAGCGCAAACAAAATCAGTTATTCCGGCTTGGGAGTTTACTGGGCACAAAAGGGC
>QIKU01000142.1 GCA_003232015.1 Gammaproteobacteria bacterium | reverse complement strand
ATCGTGGTCGAGCACGGCAAACGATTTTTCATGAAGCCGTCTTTTATCAAACCTTCCTGAATACGGTTGAGGAGGCTCAACAACGTTTTCAATGTATCATTCATGCCTATTGCTTGATGGGTAATCACTATCATCTTTTAATTGAAACCCCAAAAGCAAACTTAAACCGCATAATGCGCCATATTAACGGTGTATATACTCAGCGTTATAATCGACTAAAAAAAGTAGACGGCCCATTATTTCGTGGGCGATACAAAGCTATTTTAGTGGATAAAGATAGCTATCTCCTAAATTTATCACGCTACATACACCGTAACCCTGTTGAGATGAAGCGACCTCTCGTTACAAAGTTGAAAGACTACCCCTGGTCAAGTTATCCTGCTTACCTCGGTAAAGTAAAAGCACCGAGTTGGCTTGAATGCGAAACAATATATGGTTTGTTGGGGAATAAGCAACGTTATAAAGGCTATGAAAATTATGTCATGCAAGGCGTTGATGAAGAGACGGCAAAATTTTATAGCAAAGGTAATGTTGCCGCGATTATCGGTGACAAAGTTTTTAAAGGCTGGGTATATGACGAGCTGCTTCCGGAGCTAAAGTCTGAAGAGAAAAGTCGGATCATTCAACCCGACATCCCCCTGAGTGATATCACGAAGACCGTTGCAAAACGATATCGAACTACCGTTGATGCTATTCGGCAAATCACAAAGGGACCCCAAAAAGAAAACGAAGCTAGAAAACAGGCGATGTATTTGTGTCAGGAATTGTCAGGGCTAAAACTTAGAGAAATAGCAGGTTACTTTCATTTAAGTCATGCTGGTTCAGTCAGTTACATTACCCATCAGATCCGAAGAATGAAACAAGAAGATAGTCGGTTTTCACGAAAAATGGATGGTTTGATTGAAAGTATTCTTAAGCAGGTAACTTGACCTCTTTTGTCAGTCCGTAAAGGCATTGCGACAACGGTTGTTGTAAATTCAGGCGGTTGCTTTTGCCGCTGGCTGTGTTTCTTCTAACATATCCCGTGCGGTTTGAATAAACAAAGGCACGTCCATTCCTTTGTCCCACTGGGCAAGTCCAAAGTCGATGTTTAGCGTCAGATTATTTTCGGCCATATCGCCGACTTGAATGCCACTGAAGCGTTCGCTTAAAATATCTTTAAGTTTGTGCGTATCCTGTTTGGATGTTTCTGGCAGGATAAGTAAGAATTCATGATCGTTGATATGGCCAATCATATCTGCCCAGCGAACCTGATCATTGAGCATATGCGAACAGGCGACAATAAGTTCATTGAGTTGCTCGTCGCCTATTTTTTTCTGTAACTCATTTAAGTTAGTGAGCTGAACAATGATAGCTGATAGCACATTGCCATAACGGCGGCTGCGGGAAACCTGGGGTTCGAGTGCGCCTAATATAGCACGGTAATTTGGCATGCCGGTCACAGGATCAATGGCCTTCATTTCTTTTATGATATTTTTTAATTCATCACGTTCCTGAAACAGGGCATGCATACTGCTGGCATCATGTACAAAGTGTATATGTGCGGCTGCATCTGAATCCAGTGGTTGTTTCGTGCAGATAAAATGTTTACCGGGTTCGGTTTCAGAATTAATGCGCACAACACCTTGTTCTGAAAACAGCGCTTTGAGTTCTTCTGCAACTGACTGTTCACTCTGGCCAATAAAATCTGCTGGCTGTGTTTCGAGCAGGTGCGCCAGGGTTGGATTAAGCCAGTTCACTTTTCCTTGTTTGTCGGTTATAAATAAGCCGATGGGTGAGGTTTCGATAATATGCTGTAATGTTTGTTTGTCGAGTTGCTCTAACATAATCCCCATTATTCCTTTTTTTATGTGAATAGTCGTATTTTTGCCTCTAAACCAATTTATCGGCCAATGAAATATTTCCTAAAGTGAATATTAAAAATAAGTGAAATATTTATTAACCTAATATCAATAACTTATAAAAATCGTCGGCAAAAATTTGACTTGAGTCTCCTTTATTTTGGCCGATATAGAAGGATATGAGAAGTCCCAAGATAAGTCCCGAACTGGGTGAAGAGCGTTACTATAAGGAAATAAAGCAGCGCTTCGAAAAGCTAAATGCACAGCGTTTAAGTCGCAGTTTTGCCGATATGCGGCAAACCCAGCGCCAGTTTGTCGAACTGCTGCCGGTGCTGTTTCACGTTAATCATCCTATATTGCCTGGCTATGTGAGCAAGGCAACGCCTGCGGGTATTCCGAATTATAGTGTCAGTTCATCGTCAATAAACCGTATAAAAAAACATTTTAGAAGTTTTGAATTTAAAAGACGTGCTTATCGGAAGTTTGAAATCCTGGCAATTTATCTTATGGGTAGCAGTGGCAGCATTGCCTATTCAAAACAAAGTGATTTTGACATCTGGATATGCCATGAAAGTAATTTAACGGCGTTGCAGCTTGAAGAGTTACAAAATAAAGCCAAAGCCGTGGAAGACTGGGCTAGAGAATTAGGGGTGGAGGCTAATATTTATTTAGTTGATCCGGTTAAGTTCAAGCGTGGTGAAATTGGCCAGCTTAGTTCAGAAAGCTCAGGCAGTGCATCACACTATTTATTACTCGAAGAATTTTATCGAACCAGTTTATTATTAGCCGGGCGTTATCCTGTGTGGTGGTTGATTCCACCGGATAAAGAAGAGCAATACGATGGAATGGTGGAAACGTTCCAAAGTCAACGTTTTATGCATGCGCAGGAGCATATTGATTTTGGCGGCTTAAATAGAATTCCGGCAGAAGAATTTTATGGTGCCAGTTTATGGTTGTTATATAAAGGCATTAATTCACCGTATAAATCCATTCTGAAAATATTACTGATGCAGGCGTATGCATGGGAATACCCGAATATTGAAATGATAGCGCTGCGTTACAAACGCGCCGTGTATGAAGATAATATTGATATTAATGTGCTCGACCCTTATTTAATGATGCTGGATAAAGTGGAGCAGTATCTTATTCAGCAAAATGAGATGGAACGCCTGGAGCTGGTGCGGCGTAGTTTTTATTTTAAAGTGGACATTGCTCTCAGTGATGAATCGAAAGGCGCATCAAATAGAAATGACTGGAGAGTTGAAGTACTTATTGAACGTGTAAAAAAATGGGCATGGCCTAGCGGTAAGCTGGTGCTGCTAGACAGTCGCAATGAATGGAATGTGAATCATGTGATGGAAGAACGCGCTATCTTAATTGATGAATTTACTCGCAGCTACCACTTTTTATCGGACTTTGCACGTGAGTCCAGTATCGATACTCACTTAATAAAACAGTCAGACTTAAATGTACTGGGGCGAAAGTTATATGCGGCCTTTGAACGCAAGGCTGGCAAAGTAGATGTTATTCATCAGGGTATCACAGAAAATTTATATGAAAGCCATTTGTCTATCCATCAGTTTTTTGGGGACGACAATACGGAATCCTGGATGATATTTAGCGGCATTGTTGACGAAAAAGAAATAGCGGTACGTTCACCCATTAAGCGATCTTATGATTTAATGGAGCTAATAACCTGGTGTTTTTTCAATAAACTATTTAACCATAATACCATTATCGCTTTATATGCAGATAAAAGTGATTTATCTGAACGTGAAATTTTGCAAACCATACAAAGCATGGAAAAATTATTTCCAGATGAACATTTACAAAATGCATCGTTCCATGACTTTAGCCGACCTGCAAAAGTCAGTGCGGTGGGTACTTATATTAATTTAGGGATCGATCCATTTTCTGATTACACAAAAAAAGGTCAACAAATTGCCAGTAACCGCACCGATGCCTTACGTTTTGGGGGTATGTGGGAAAACCTGGCACTCAGTATCGAGCAGGTGATTGTAACCAGTTGGCAGGAAGTGCTGACTTTTCGCTATTTTGGTGTCAAAGGATTAATGAATTGTTTGCGTGATTATTTACAGTGGTCGCCACCGTCTAAAGGGCAGCGCCCGCCACGAATTAATGCGCACAGCTATTCGTCTTATCGTGGCCCATCTATTGCTTTGCGTATAGAAAATGTTTTTGAACAGGTAATAGCCTTCTTTTATACGCAGCCAACCAATATTGCTAAACAATATATACTCGGTGTGCAGTGGGATTATTATTTATTACAGATAGAAGATGACAATTTAAAGTTTTATGCGGCGGGTACTTTAGAACGCTTGCTGGAATATTTGTCTGCACCACAATCAGCATTTTATTTAACCGAGTTTGATATTGAAGCAGATAAAGATTCGGATTTGCCAATTATATATAGTGTCAACAAGCCCGGTGTGGTGCAATGTTTTTACCGTGTTAAAAATAAAAGTGCCATGATCTACGTGCTGGATGAGAAGGGTTCACTATTTTATCAGCAGGATGATTTTCATGATGTTTATAGTTTAGTCAAGCACCTACAACAGTTTTTTTCATCAATACATAAGCGAATGAATTTTTTAAACGCAGTTGAAGACAATCAGGCTGTGGCTGAACTGGTACAGTTTTATAAAATAGAATCTTCAGACTATGAAGGTTCTTATTTAGAACAACATGCAATTAACCGCTATGTACGGCCGTCTAAATACATTAGTTTGCAGGTAATAGGAGATAAAGTAGATGGTGCCGTTATCTTTACAATTTATTGTGAAGGCCGGGAGTTTAGTTCATTGGAGTTTGGTGAAAAGCTATATGTTGAAGTTGCAAAGCATATTCTTAATAAACGACGTAGTGGCGCAAAGTATCCTATCTATATTACCGATATGGATTTATCGAAAAGCCTGCTTGATATGGATATGCGGTATTTGCAAACCTTCCACTACTTAAAATACAAAAAAGAAATTGAGCATTATTTGAGTATGGCTTTGGAAGCGGTAACTTAGGGGCTGTTGATCTTTCATCTATTGCCTGATTTTGGCTAATTTTAGCCCTGCTGCGTTATTTTTTACTACCAATGGAGTGCATTGCTACGTAAAAAATGCCTTGTCAGGACTTAAATTTTCTCAAAATCAGCCTAACATCTGAAAGATCAACAACCCCTGGTTTTAATTTATCAATATTCGGTCTAACCAGTGGCTGATATCATCTATTTCCTGTGGTATCACGCTATGTTCCATTGGGTAGCGGTGCCAGTCAATATTGTAACCCTGTCGGGTTAAAAATTCTTTTGATGTTTCCGCTAGCAATATTGGAATAACAGGATCCTGTGTTCCATGGGCATAAAAAATAGCAATATCTTTATTGGTAGTAGCTGCTTCGGCAGGCACAAACGTATCCAATGGTAAGTAAGTGGATAAGGCTATAATACCCGCGAGTGGTTTGCTAAATCGTAGACCCGTGTGTAACGCAATGGCGCCACCTTGAGAGAAGCCAGCGAGTAAAATATTTTTACTGTCAATGCCGCGCTCAATTTCAGCTTCAATGAGCTGGTTAATTTGCATGGCGGAGTGGCGTATGCCTTTTTCGTCCTGCTCAGCATCAATCTGCGGGGCTACAATATCGTACCATGCGGGCATAACCATGCCATTGTTTACGGTAATCGGTATGCTCGGTGCATGTGGAAAAACAAAGCGGGTTTTATCTTTATTTTTAAAATTCAGCTCGGCAACAATGGGTTCAAAGTCATGGCCATCGGCGCCCAGGCCATGTAGCCAGATCACGCTGTAGCGTGCATCGGCTATATTTATTTCAAGGGTTTTGAGTGTTTGCATTGTTTTAGTTTATCACCTGACGGGTAGATTTTAAACGTAGAGGCTAGATTGATCTCAGTTGGCCAATATTTTATTTTGAATAGTAAGCACTATCAATGATGAAAAATATCCCTACAAGCAATATAATCAGAACCAGGTATAATTAGCTTATATGTTATTGTTTGAGCCCAGGAACCTAATTCATAAACAATATTATAGAGAAAGGCATCAGTTAGCCCCGTGATTTAACGATTACAAATAAATAAACAACACAGGAACGATTAATGACCAATAACGATATCATACGACGCATCCGTTATACTTTTAATTTTGATGATTCAACAATGATTGCGATATTTTCGGCAGCCGACTTTGAGGCAACACGCGCACAGATCAGTGATTTGCTAAGAAAAGAAGATGCCCCAGATTATAAAGAATGCAATGATAAGGTGCTTGCGATTTTCTTAAATGGATTTATAAATAAGATGCTGGGCAAGAAAGAAGGCGAGCAGCCTGAGCCCGAAGAGAAATTAACAAATAATATTATTTTCACAAAAATTAAAATAGCATTAAACCTAAAGTCTAATGAAATACTGGATATCCTGAATATGGTTGAAGTTGATATTAGCAAACATGAATTAAGTGCTTTTTTTCGAAAGCCTACACATAAAAACTTCCGTGTTTGCCAGGATCAGGTTTTGCGTAAATTTCTAAAAGGCATGCAGCTTAAATATAGAGCCGACGGTTGATAAGAATAGAGTTTTGTAAATCTAGAGGGTTGATAATAGTTAGTGAAAGCGAAGCTCGGTTTATACAAGCTTCGCCTTTACGGGGGAATGTAACTATCCGTTTAAGACAGGTTTTTATTTAACCCTGGTTTCAATGGAATTGTTCTTGCCTGTTTTTTGTCTTTGCGCAAACTGGTTTCCATCGGGTGGGTCAGCATCAATCTGCGGGGCGCAATATCGTACCACGCAGGCATAACCATGCCATTATTTACGGTAACCGGTATGCTCGGTGCATGTGGAAAATAAAACGGGTTTTATCTTTATTTTTAAAATTCAGTTTGGTAACGATGGGTTCAAAGTCATGGCCGTCTGCACCTAAGTCATGCAGCGAGATCACACTGTCAGGCTATAGCCTTTATATAAAATAAGCTTGCTCATTGCAGGTTAGTCGTCTAAATTTTTTAGAGGGGCGATCTTAAAGTGAATAGAGTTTATTAATAATTCTTATTATTATTGTGTATAGAAGTAGCCTTGCTAACTAACTGATATATTAATGTTTATGATCTGTTTATCTTCCAGTGAGGCATTTTATTTGTATTAATATAGTCTGAAAGCTATAACTACTATTGGATAATACAATAAGGAGGGAGTCTTTATGAAACTTAACCTAAGAATAAGTTTGAAAACATCCATATGTAGCTTGCTTGCTGCAGCCACTATAATTATTGCAACTAATGCTTCGGCGCTACCGGCCTTTGCCCGTAAAGATAACATACAATGCTCATCTTGCCATGCAGCTTACCCCACACTAACGCCATTTGGTCGACGTTTTAAAGAAGCCGGTTACCGGGTTATTGGCAGCGACCGGGGTCTTATCAAACTATCGGAGAATTTGCAGTTTGATAGAAATTTCCCTATGTCTCTTGCGTTGATTGCTCGCCCTTATACAGACAGCAAATCAGGTACTCGTGAAATTCGAGCTATACATGAAGGCGAGCTTTATGCAGGCGGTGAAGTCTACAAAAACATCTCGGGTTATCTGGAGCTTGAAGTAGAAGGTGAAGATGGTTATGGGATGGTGCTATCGCAAGCGCAAGTTACCTATAATCGAAGTCCAGCGCTTAATGCACAAACTGGTTATGGCCCAACTTTAATGGCCGACCCCTATGATACCTATGCAGATATGCGGCGTTTAACTGCCAATCATTTTGAAATGTTTAATCGAAAAGGAGGCAACGCTGATAATAATGACAAGCTGCGGCATTCGCGTCAGCAGGTATCGGTGTATGGTCGAGCTAACAAGCTTTTCTACTACGGTGGCATTGGCGGTTTGACTGGCGATAATGTGGGCAGTGATTCGAGTATTTATTTTGGCCGGATTGCCTACGATATTACCCCGACAATGATGCTCGGTGGGATGGCGTTAAAAGGTAGTTGTAAAATCACGGATTGTACGGCGGCAACGCAAACGCGTAATTTTACCCGGTATGCGATAGATGGTCAGTTTGATTTTGCTAATTTTCGTCTAACCGGTGTTTTTATGCAGACTCAGGATGACAGCAATACTGGCGTGGAAGAAAGCAACGATAGCTATTATCTACAGGCATTTTATATCGTGCAGGAAAACGGGCGTCCAACATGGGTGCCGCTGTTACGTGTTGAAAGCTACGAGGAAAATGACGGTAAAAATAAATACTCCCTTGCCACTGCCGGTGTTAGTTACTATTTTGAAGAAAACGTAAAAGGTTTTATTGAATATCAGAGTATTTATGATACACCGGCTGGTGTCGCAACTGACAATAATATTACCGTGCAATTTGAAGTTGTGTTTTAAATGCTGTTGTTTGTGTAGATAAAAAATGAGCAGTTTGGATTGTCTGGTTTTTGATCGCATAAATTAAAGAAACGGGTATCGGGACTTGGGGTAGCCTGGATGAAGCAGATCATAAGTGGCTGTAAAAAGATAAGCAAAACAGCACTAAAAAAGGCGAAGCCTGATTTTATACAAGCTTCGCCTTTACGGGGGGATGTAACTATCCGTTTAAGACAGGTTTTTATTTAACCTTAGTTTCAATGGAATCTTTCTTGCCGAGGTTGTCCACCCATGCAATACCTACGGTATCGCCGGATTTACCACCACCGAATTTGAAAGAAAGATAAGGGTTTTTAGAAACTGCACCCGCCCACTGAG
>QIKU01000106.1 GCA_003232015.1 Gammaproteobacteria bacterium | reverse complement strand
GGCGATGGCATCGGCTGCATATTCTTTAACAACACCGCCAAAGTCTACTTCCATTCCTTTTGGAAGCTGTAACATAGGGGGCTGCCATAAAAGTTTTTGCCAGCCAACATTGTTTAATAGTTTTGTTATTTGTTTTTTATTCGGCAGCTTGTTTGATTTAAAGTCCCATGCTTTGCGTAATACGCCGGACGTAATATCAAACAAGCCGTTGCTTTGTTGCCAGGCGAGTTGTGCGTAGTTGAGCAAGGCTGCGGTTTCGTCATCAACCATGATGCCTTTTGGTTGGCTGGCTGCATTATTAATGGCGCTGGTGACACTGTCATCGCGGTAGCGTGAATATTTTTTTTCCAGCCGACGGGCTTCAGACTCTGCGAGTTGTATTAGCTGAGCTTGATCATGTGTTGCTGCGTCGAGGTAAAGCTGTAACTCAGCAGGCCCGCCCATAACATGAAAGTGATGTGATATTTGTTGAAGCGACATAAGCAGTGGATAAGATTAACCGATAAAGTCTAAAGGAAAAATACTATCACCGTCTGAAGTTTAATGTTTTAGAATTTAATATTAAAGCCAGCAGTAATAAGAGTAAAGCTGACCAGGCCGGGGTTTTCTACTACTACTTTTCCTAAGGAGTAATCGGCATCGGCTTCGTAGCGTTCAATTTTTGCGGTATAGGACCAGCGCTTGAAGTTATGCACTAATTGCAAGCCAACGGAGATGGCGCCATAAGGTGAAAGCCGATAGTCGCTGGAATAATAAGGATTGGTGTTGGCTGCCACTTTATAAGGTTCATAAAAACTGGCTTCGGTTTGTGAATAGTAGCGTACCGAGGGAATTAACTGAAACCGGCTGGTTACATTTTTATACCAGGCGAGGGCAAAAGTATGTGAGCTGACATCCCAGTCATCCCAATAATAGCGATAATCAAAATGCAGGGCACCGTTACTTTCAGGTGAAAAATGACGGTAGCGCATTACAGCTGCCGTGCGCGTGCGACTGCCGGGGCGTACGTCGTCAGTTTTATAGGGGGCGGCCAGATAGCCCTTGTCCTGTGACAGTTCCAGACCAAACTGAATAAGTTTAGTTTTGCTGAGTACCTGAGACAACCCCAGGCTTATCCCGGTTGTATTTTTACTTGCACTTTGAATACGGCCAAACAGGAGCGCATCGGTGGGGGTAATTTTATCATCGGAACGGCTCATTGCGAATTGAAAGGCCGAATTTTTCTGATTGAATACCCATTCCCAGCCTGCACCGTAATAGGTTGCAGCATAATCATTTTCATTCGACTGTCCGGCGGTGATGCTGGTTGTAACGCTATTGCCATAATGTGTAACGTTTGCCCTGACATCTTCACGATCTTCGCTAATGCTGGCACCGCTCATGACCAGTTGAGGCTCGCCACCTGAGCCTTCCTGGGTGCCCATTGGTGAGGCGCCACTCATGGTTTCGGTGAGTATATCCAGGCTTACACTAAAATTTTTCCCGACGGGTGACAGCAAACGAAACTGCTGTGTATCAATGGTGTATCTTTTGGTGTCGCCAGTTGCAACAAGGGAAGCAGGTGCGTCATCCTCTTCGTAGGAACTGTATCGGTAGCCGACTTCAGCTTCAGTTGGCGCGGTGGCCGCTATAGTCTGAAAAGCGGGGAGTGCCAAAGCACTTGCCGTTAAAGCAGCTAGCGCGGTTTTGTTTTTATTGTTAGACGAGGCCATATTGTTTTAATTGCAGCCGCAGCCACCGCCTACAACCATCGAGCCACCATTACTGCCTTCTTTACTAAAGTAAACATGCTTTGATAAAGCAAAGCCCTGTGCATCGCTTACCCATTGCATTTCAGGTTTTGCCAGTGTGCCACGTTCCCATGGTTGAATGGTCGTGCTACAGGCTGACGCTAACAGTGCAAACAACAATAAACTGATACGGATTATCATTTTAAGCAGCCTCTTTTATTCCGAAAGTAATTTTTTAATTTCATTCATTAACAGCCTGTCATCGCCACTACGAAAACCCTGATGTACATGGCGCACCATGCCAAATCGATCCAGCAGGTAACCGGTCGGCATCACTTTTACACCGAACTGTTTCGGTGTGGCACCCGTTGCGTCATACAGCACTGTGTAGTCAACAGGGTAGTCATTAAGAAATTGTTGTGCGTCAGTTTTTGATTCATCAAGGTTGATGGCCAGAATTTCAAAACTTGCGCGGGGCAGTTTATTATAAAGTACATTAAATTTTGGCATAGACTGTCGGCAGGGTGCACACCATGAAGCCCAGAAATCAATGTACACAACCTTACCGCGTAGTTTTGCTAATTCAACTTTTTGATTGCCACTAAATTCCGGTAAACTAAAAGAAGGGTAAGTCCCTTTTGCCGCAAGCGTCGCTGTACTATAAAAAGTGACCACTAATAACAGCAGAAAACGAATATATTTTTGCATTTAACTTCTTCCCGATAAAAGCGGCTTTACTTACTTGAAGGGCTAAGTAAAGAATATGTGCTGGAAAATTATTTTTCTTTTACAGTATCGGAGCGATGGATAATAATCAAACAACAGATAGCCATCGGCGCAGTAATTTCAGTTTAATTTCGATATGGTCGCCGGTTTCGAGACCTGCTTCACAATTTGAGAGGTATTATTTCTGCTGTTTCAGCAAAATTTTGGCAAGCAGTGGCTCTTTCGTCAAGATTAAGTGGCAATTTTACACCGGGATTGATCGACCAATAATGGTTTCAGGTATAATGCGGCAATAACACTGACTTTAAATACCGTAATAAAGACAACGGATAAAAATTAATGACTTTTCAACAACTTATAATGTCCTTGCAACAGTATTGGGCAGATCAGGGCTGCGTAATTTTACAGCCCTATGACATGGAAATGGGCGCAGGTACTTTCCACCCCGCCACTTTCTTGCGTGCGATTGGCCCCGAGCCCTGGAATACGGCCTATGTACAGCCCTGTCGGCGACCCACCGATGGCCGTTATGGTGAAAACCCGAACCGCCTGCAGCACTATTATCAGTTTCAGGTCATGCTTAAGCCGTCACCCAAAAATATACAGGAATTATATCTGGGCTCGCTCGAAATGCTGGGCATTGATACGCTGGTGCATGATGTTCGTTTTGTCGAAGACAACTGGGAATCACCTACGCTGGGCGCCTGGGGGCTGGGCTGGGAAGTCTGGCTCAATGGCATGGAAGTTACCCAGTTTACTTATTTTCAGCAAGTGGGTGGTTTGGAATGTAAGCCGGTTACCGGTGAAATCACTTATGGCCTGGAACGCATTGCCATGTACCTGCAAGGTGTAAAAAGTTTATTTGATCTGGTCTGGACCGAAGGCCCGCAAGGCGTGGTGACTTATGGTGACGTGTTTCATCAGAACGAAGTGGAACAGTCAGCCTATAACTTTGAACACGCCAATGTAGAAGAACTGTTTAAGCAATTCGACCAGTGCGAAACACAAAGCCAGTCTTTAATCGAAAAAGATTTACCCTTACCAGCCTATGAACAAATGTTAACGGCATCGCATACATTTAATTTACTCGATGCGCGTCACGCCATTTCGGTAACGGAACGGCAGCGCTTTATATTACGCATCCGAAATTTATCGCGCGCGGTAGCAGAAGCGTATCATGCGCGTCGCGAAGAACTGGGTTTCCCGCTTTGCAGTAATAGCAATAAAGCTAAAGTGAGTGCGCAATGAAAACCAGTGAGCTGTTAATAGAAATTGGTACTGAAGAGTTACCACCAACCGCATTGTTAACCTTATCCAATGCTTTTACTAAAAATGTAAGCACTTTGTTAGATGAAGCAAGTTTAAATTATGGAGCCGTGCATTCATATGCAACGCCTCGGCGTTTAGCAATATGGATAGAAGCGTTAGAAGTAAAACAGGCCGACAAAGAAGTTGAAAAGCGTGGCCCCGCATTAAAAGCGGCTTACGATGCAGACGGTAACCCAACCAAAGCCGTACAGGGTTTTGCAAAATCCTGTGGTGTTGATGTTGCAAATTTAGAAAAACTGGAAACCGATAAAGGCACCTGGCTTATGTACCGCGCACAGCAGGCTGGTAAAGAAACGCAACAACTGTTAGCCGACATTATTAAAACCGCACTGGATAAATTACCCATCGCAAAAAGAATGCGCTGGGGTGATTTAGACGCACAGTTTGTTCGCCCTGTACAATGGGTGATGGTGTTGTTTAATAACAAGGTTGTTGATTGTGATATTTTATCGGTGCATTCGGGCGGTCAAACTTATGGTCATCGCTTTCATGCACCTGTGGCGATCAGTATTAGAAAACCAGCCGACTATGAACAGCGGTTAAAAAATAAAGGCAGGGTCATTGCCGATTTTAATACACGTAAAGAAATAATCCGCGGGCAAATCGAAGCTATTGCGGCTGAGTCCAAAGCCACCGCCGTGATTGATGAAAATTTGTTAGATGAAGTTACCGCAATGGTTGAATGGCCCGTTGCAGTCAAAGGTAATTTTGAAGAACGTTTTTTAGACGTGCCACAAGAAGCGCTTATTTACACCATGAAGTTAAACCAGAAGTATTTTCACCTGGAAGATGCGAACGGCAAGCTGATGCCACACTTTATTACGATCAGCAATATAGAAAGTAAAGATCCTGTTCAGGTCAGCGAAGGTAATGAGCGTGTGATTCGCCCACGTTTTGCTGACGCGGAATTTTTCTGGAATCAGGATCGTAAAGTAAAACTGGAGTCACAATTAGCGCGTTTAAAATCTGTTGTTTTTCAAAAACAGCTCGGTACGCTGTATGATAAAACCCAACGCGTTAAAACCTTATCGGCCTGGATAGCAAAACAGTTAGGTGAAAATGATGTGCTGGCGCAACGTGCCGCCGAATTATGTAAGTGCGATTTACTCACCGATATGGTGGGTGAACTGCCCAGCTTGCAAGGCGTAATGGGGCGCTATTATGCACAGCATGACGGCGAAGATGCGCAAGTTGCCGATGCACTGGATGATTATTACAAACCACGTTTTGCGGGTGATACCTTGCCCACCACTTATGTTAGTCAGTCCGTTGCACTGGCTGACAGGGTGGATACATTAATGGGTATATTTGCTATCGGGCAAATCCCAACGGGTGTTAAAGATCCCTTCGCCTTACGACGCGCAGCCCTGGGCGTGCTCAGAATATTAATTGAAAAAAATCTCGATATCGACTTAAAAGAACTGCTCACGCAGGCGGCTGCAAATTTCGATAAAAAAATAGAGGCAGCTAAAGCCATTCCACTGGTATTTGATTATTGTTTAGACCGGCTAAGTGCTTACTATCATGATCAAAATATTGAAGTGGATGTTATTCAGTCTGTTTTAGCCATTAAGCCAACTAATCCGGTCGACCTGAATAAGCGTGTGCATGCCGTCAATGCTTTTATGGCTTTGCCTGCCGCAAAAAGTTTAGCTGCTGCTAATAAGCGCAGCGGTAATATATTGAAGAAAATAAAAGGTGAGCTGCCATCGAGTATTAATGAAAAATTATTATCTGACGATGCAGAAAAAATCTTCTTCGCGACCTTAAATAATTTAAGTGACAAAGTACAGCAAAGCATTAAAGCATCCGAGTATGAACAAGCTTTGAATCAGTTGGCCGAATTACGTGAGCCGGTTGATGCTTTCTTTGATAATGTAATGGTTATGGACGATGATGAAGCCGTACGAAATAACCGGATTGCTTTGTTAAATAATTTACGCAATTTGTTTATGCAAATAGCGGATTTATCAAAGTTATAGCGGCAAAAAATAAATTTGGATAAAACAGATGAATATTGACTCTTACGATGCAATGCTTGCAAAAGTTCAGGCCTTTCATGACAAGCACGACTTTAAAAACAGCGGCGGTGAGGACTTGCCTTACCGTGTTGCTTTAATGGCTGAAGAGCTGGGCGAAATTTCCTCTGCCATTACTAAAGGTAAAAGCAAGGAAGATTTAGCCGAAGAAGTGGCTGATCTTTATATTTTGCTACTGGGTACGGCAATAGCCGCTGAGTTTGATTTAAAAGATGCGTTCTGGAAAAAAATGGATAAAATAATGCAGCGTGAATCAAAAATGATTAATGGCAAAATTCGCGTGTCAGAATTTAGAGATTAAGTTGTAAATATGAAATTTATAATCCTGGATCGCGATGGTGTTATCAATGAAGACTCGGATGATTACATAAAATCGCCCGAAGAATTTATTCCTCTGGAAGGCAGTCTGGCAGCCATCGCAAAACTAAAACAGGCCGGTTACCGCATTGTTGTTGCAACCAATCAATCGGGTATTGCGCGTGGCTTATATGACTTAGATACCTTGCATCGGATGCATGACAAACTGAGTCGCCTGTTGCAAAATGAAGGCACACATTTAGATGGTATTTTTTACTGTCCGCATGGGCCAGACGATGACTGCCATTGCCGCAAACCAAAGCCGGGTATGTACCTGGATATTGCCAAACGTTTTGATGTCGATTTAAGTAAAGTGACCGTTGTTGGTGATTCACTGCGGGATTTGCAGGCCGCAATAACTGTAAATGCAAAACCGATACTGGTTAAAACCGGTAAAGGTGAGCGCACGATTAAAAACCATACTAAAGAAATAAGCGGTATTCCAGTTTATGATTCTTTGGCTGATTATGTTAACTCTATTGTAGAATAAAGATAAAAAACTATGCAGGCTTTTCGTTCGTTGTTATTCAGTATTGGTATGATTGTGAGCACCATTATTGTTACAGTGGGGTCGAGTTTTTTTGTTTTATTTCCCTTTACTCTACGCTCTAAGCTTATACGCACCTATGCGGTTTTTAATGTCTGGTCTTTAAGGGTGCTTTGTGGTATTCGCTATGAAGTTAAAGGGCGAGAAAACATACCTGATGAAAATTTTATTATTTTTTCCAGTCACCAGTCGACCTGGGAAACAATGGCCTTGCAGTTAATATTCCCACCACTATCGTTCGTGATAAAAAAGGAATTATTATACGTGCCTTTCTTTGGTTGGGCTTTGGCCATGTTAAAGCCAGTGGCCGTTAAAAGAGGAACAGGGCGCTTTGCATTAAAACAGTTAATAGAAAAGGGTACGCAGCGCTTAAAAGAAAATATTGTGGTTATTATCTTTCCAGAGGGCACCCGCATCGCACCCGATGCTAAAGTGGAATATAAAAGAGGCGGTGGCATACTGGCCGAAAAAAGCGGTTACCCCGTTGTGCCGGTTGCACATAATGCCGGTTACTACTGGCCAAAGCGTGGCTTTATAAAAAAACCGGGCTTAATCACCATTCACATTGGTAAAGCCATTCCCACCAAAGGCCGCAAGGCAAAAGAAATATTGAACGATGCGGAAGCCTTTATTAGTTCACATATTGAGCCGGCACATTTCGATTAGTGACAATTCAAAGTAGCTTAATTGAGTTTTAGTTTAATTCAGTTCTAGCGTACCCACCAGATCAGCTACATTATTAAAGTGATGCTGCTTTAAATACTCACTGATACCGGCATTTATTTTATTACACACCAGTGGATCATAAAACAAAGCCGTGCCGATACCTACGGCACTGGCACCGGCAATAATAAACTCCAGCGCATCCTGTGTGTTTGCAATACCCCCCTGGCCGATAATAGGAATATTATGCGGCTTACAAACCTGATGTACCTGGTGCACTTTTAATAGTGCGATGGGTTTTATGGCCGGGCCAGACAAGCCACCCTGGTTATTACCAATCACCGGCTGGCGTTTTTCAATATCGACCGCCATGCCCATTAAAGTATTAATGGCAGCAAAGGCGTCGCTACCGGCTTCAATACAGCGGCGTGCATTTTCTGCAATGTCGGTTTGATTAGGTGAAAGTTTAGTAATGAGTGTTTTTTTTGTAACTTTACGACAGGCGGCAACCACGCGTGCCGACATATCTGGGTCGTTACCAAAGGCCATGCCGCCTTCTTTCACGTTTGGGCAGGAGATATTGATTTCCATGGCATCAATAGGGGAGTTGTCAAATATTTTGGCGATTTCAGCATATTCTTCTATCGTATTACCCGATAAATTGGCAATAAAACGGGTTTCGCTAAAATCCAGTGCGGGTAAAATCTCGTTGACAACATGCTGTGAGCCAGGGTTTTGTAGACCAATCGCGTTTAGCATACCTGCCGGGGTTTCATAAACACGGTGGGGCTTGTTGCCGAGCCGTGGTTCCAGCGTGGTGCCTTTTAAGCAAACCGCGCCTACATCCTGATTAGAAAAGCCTTTAATTCGGGTGTATTCCTCGCCAAAACCAACACAGCCGGAAAGCAGTACCAGCGGCGTATTAAAAGTCATGTCACAGAATTGGCTTTGTAAATTACTGTTTGGGGTATTCAAGCTGTTTGTCCAGAATGTGATTGTAAGTACCATATTATAAAGGGTATTGTGGCGTTTGTTTAATAATGAAGTAAAAATTATGTTTGATATTGTTTTATTTGAACCTGAAATTCCGCCGAACACCGGTAATATTATCCGCCTGTGTGCCAATACGGGCTGCCATTTGCACCTTATTGAACCGTTGGGTTTTGAGCTGGACGACAAGCGCCTGCGCCGTGCGGGTCTGGACTACGATGAGTATGCCAGCGTCAAAACCTATGCCAATTTAGAGGATTATATGGCGCGTGCAAAACCGGCACGTATTTTTGGCTTATCGACACACGGCGTAAAAAGTGTGTATGACACGGTCTTTAAAGAAGGCGATGCCTTCCTGTTTGGGCCTGAAACACGCGGTTTGCCCAAATCGCTGCTTTCCGAGATGGGGAAAGATAGTGTTTTAC
>QIKU01000151.1 GCA_003232015.1 Gammaproteobacteria bacterium | reverse complement strand
TTGATTTTTTAGACCCCAATGATCAAAACCTTACAGTCGAAGGTTATCCGGCGCCAAAGCGGGTGATTATTCTGGCGGAGAAATAACAAAACCATCATCCCCGCTTCGATAATTGTTCCTTGATAACTGCTCCTGCGTTATTCTACTTACGGGCGTCCAGCCCTAATGTGTTGTTCTACCTTCGCCCATCCATAGGCTCGTCCGCGAGAATAACAACTTATTTAAAACTCACTAGCAAAACTTTCCTTATAACGTGCTTTAAACTCATCCATTGTAAAGCTATGATTCTGTGGCCCAAGCTGTTCAATTTTAATCGCACCGCACAATGATGCAATTCGGCCGGTTGTTTCCCAGTCCATATCGTTCATCATGCCGTATAATAAACCTGCACGGTAAGCATCACCACAACCGGTTGGATCATTGGCTTCGCTGATTTTAGCAAGAGGAATATTAATTACTTTGCCATCAACATAAATATCAGAACCTTCACCACCACGAGTAACAATTAAGGCTTTCACCTGTTTAGCAATATCATCCAGTGACTTACCGGTACGTTCAGCTAACATTTCACCTTCGTAATCATTAACTGTTACCCAGGTGGCCTGTTCAACAAAAGTAGACAATTCCTCACCATTAAACATAGGCAACCCCTGACCAGGATCAAAAATAAAAGGTACGTCCTGCTCAACAAACTGAGCTGCATGTTGCAGCATGCCATCGCGACCATCCGGTGAAATAATGCCAATGGTAGCTTCTGGTGCATCGGCTATTTTATTTTCATGTGAAAAACCCATTGCACCGGGGTGGAATGCCGTGATCTGATTATCATCCATGTCGGTTGTAATAAAAGCCTGACCGGTATAACTGTTCACTTCTTTCAGGTGCTTACGGCTTATGCTATGTTTATCCATCCATGTTGCATAAGGAGCAAAATCACTACCCACCGTTGCCATTGGCAAAGCATCTCCACCAAGCATATTTAAAGTAAAAGCAATGTTTCCGGCACAACCACCAAACTCCCGACGCATCTCTGGAACCAGAAAAGAAACATTCAGGATATGAACTTTATCGGGGAGGATATGATTTTTAAACTGATCATGAAAAACCATAATGGTATCGTAGGCGTATGAACCACAAATTAAAGCTGACATAATAAATCCTTATTTATAGTGTTATATATTATTTTACAGGTATATTTCGTAAAGAATTAGACCCCAGACCACGAACATAATAACAAGGCTGATGGCAACAGCTGCCGATCCCATATCTTTTGCTCGCCCGCTAAGCTCATGGTGCTCCTCACCAAAACGATCAACAACTGCTTCTATCGCAGAATTTAAAATTTCAACCAGTAATACCAATAAAGGTGTACTGATTAGCAAGGCAAGCTTGATGGCATCCTGGGTAATAAAAAAAGCCAGTGGCACAAGAATAAAGGTTAGAACAAGCTCCTGCCGAAAAGCAGCTTCGTGTTTAAATGCGGCACGAATACCTTGCACAGAGTAGCCACCTGCATGGATGATTCGTGTTAATCCTTTTTTACCAGGCTTGGCCATGGTGCTCCTTTATTCTTTAGGTGCTGCTTATACTACTGTACTGGATTCAGCGGAAATAACGAATACTATTTATTTTCCGCTATCCCAAACAAGATCAAGTTCTTTCGCTGCTTTAACATCATCCAGTCGTCGCACCGGCAGTGTATGCGGTGCCGATTTTACTATTTCAGGTTCGGACTCCGCTTCTTTTTGTATCGCAACCATCGCCTGCATAAAATCATCAAGTTCCTGTTTGGTTTCCGTTTCGGTTGGCTCAATCAGCAAACACTCGGGCACTAATAACGGGAAATAGGTTGTTGGCGCATGAAAACCATAATCCAGCAAGCGCTTGGCAAAATCCATTGTGTTCACCCCTAAATCTTTTGCCTGTTTCTTTAAGGTAACAATAAACTCATGGGTTGCACGACGATTAGGGTAGGCAATTTCAAAACCATTTTTTTGCAACACAGCTAGCATGTAGTTGGCATTTAAGGTTGCGTATTCGGCAACCCGTTGCATTCCTTCATTACCTAACATACGTGCATAAATATAAGCGCGTAACAAAATGCCAGCATTGCCCATAAAGGCCGATAAACGCCCAATGCTTTGAGTACGTGACTTTTCAGTAACCACATGGTATTCGCCACCATTTTCAACCACCATCGGCACAGGTAGATAAGGTTCCAGGCGCTTACTGACGCCAACGGGACCGGCACCTGGGCCACCGCCACCATGCGGTGTTGAAAAGGTTTTATGCAAATTCATATGAATAACATCAAAGCCCATGTCACCCGGTTTCACTTTTCCTAATATGGCATTTAAGTTGGCACCATCGTAATACAATAAACCACCCGCATCATGAACAATGCCAGCAATTTCTTTTATCTTGCGCTCAAAAACACCCAGGGTAGATGGGTTGGTTAACATGATGCCCGCTGTTTGCGGGCCAACAGCGGCTTTTAATGCTTCAATATCCACATCGCCATCACTGTTGGTCGGAATTTCTCTTACTTTAAAATTACACATAGTGGCGGTAGCCGGGTTCGTACCATGCGCTGCATCCGGTACTAAAATTTCAGTACGAGCCGGATCGCCTTTACCCCCATTTTGCGCATTATGATAAGCACGTATCATCGCCACACCGGCAAACTCACCCTGTGCACCCGCCATGGGTGCAAGGGATACTTCATACATGCCGGTGACATCTTTTAAAATTTCCTGTAAGTCATACATGCAGGCTAAAAAACCCTGGCTACTTGAATCCGGTGTAGCCGGATGACGGTTTAATAAACCCGGTAACATCGACAACTGGTTACAGGCACGCGGGTTATATTTCATGGTGCAGGAACCCAACGGATAAAAATGGGTATCAATCGAAAAGTTTTTTTGCGAAAGACGAGTGTAATGACGTACTGCCTGCATTTCAGAAATTTCAGGTAACAATGGGCGTGTCCTGCGCTTTAAGTTATCAGGGATAACATTCGCCATATTATCTTTTTTTACAGACTGGGCAGCATTAATTCTTCCTGCTCTTGATTGTTCAAATACTAACATTTTTATTACCTTTGTTAATTTTTTAATACCTGCTTATCCGATCTACGCCATTTTAGGCTGCACAGGACAAGCCGCCGCCTGCAATCGCGTTAACGTCGTTGCTAATGTTCTTACAAAACCTTTAATATCATCTTCGCTTTTTGTTTCAGTTGCACAAACCATTAGGCAGTTTCCTAATTCTGGATAATCCTCTGCTAACTGAATACCCGCAACAATGCCCTGCGCGGCAAGAGAACGAATAACATCAGTTAACGGTAAATCAAATTTAAACACCGCCTCATGAAAATTAGCAGAATTGAACACACGCTGTACGCCATTTAAATTTTCCAGTTCCATCATTAATAACTGCGTATTGCTATGCGACTGTGCCGCCGTGTTTTCTAAACCGTAAGGCCCGACAATCGCCATATAAATCGTTGCCGCAGTTACTAGTAACCCCTGATTAGTACAAATATTAGAGGTGGCTTTGGAACGGCGAATATGTTGCTCACGCGCTTGTAAAGTTAAACTAAAACCCGGCTTGCCATCTAAATCAACAGTACGGCCAATAATACGCCCCGGCATTTGACGAACATAAACCTGCCTGCAACACATAAAACCAAAGTATGGCCCACCAGAAGATAACGGAATGCCTAATGGCTGACCTTCGCCGCAAGTAATGTCAGCACCTATTATGTCACTGTCGTTGCCCCACTCACCCGGCGGTTTTAACATGGTTAACAACCGCAATCACCAAGGCCTTATGTTTATGTGCCCAGTCGGTTAGTGCATCAACTTCTTCTAAAGAACCAAAGTAGTTAGGTTGTGGTATCACTAATGCTGCAAAGTCACCCGGTTCGTCAGGCAGGCTGTTAATATCTATCGTACCGCTGCTTACAGCGTAATCCAGTTCTTCCAGTACGATGCCCTGATTATGTACAATATTATGCGCCACTTTGCGGTAAGCCGGGTTCACCGTGCGCGGCATTAAAATACGTTTGGACTTTGATTTGCGATTAGCTCGCACTGCCATCAATACCGCTTCTGCTAATGCAGAAGCACCATCGTATAAAGACGCATTGGAGACATCCATTGCGGTTAAACTTGCCATCATCGTCTGGTATTCATACAACAGCTGCAAGGTGCCCTGACTGGCTTCGGCCTGATAAGGCGTGTATGCAGAATAAAATTCGCCGCGTGTTGTAATTTCCCATACTGCCGCAGGCACATGATGCTCATAAGCACCTCCACCAGCAAAACATAAACGATAAGTATCCTGATCGGCACGTGCACGCATAATACGGCCAATTTCCATTTCGGTCAGGCCTCCTGGTACTTTGGTTAAACCTTCGCTACGTAAGTTTTCTGGAATTTCATCGAACAGATCTTCAATCGACTCAACGCCAATCACTTCGAGCATTGATTTAACTTCTTCTTCCGTATGGGGGATAAATGGCATAATGTTACCTAATTAACTAAATTTATTTTTTGGCCTACAAAGATTGAGCACTCGTCTTCACGGATAGTGAGGGATAATAGTACAAGGCAAAACCCGACGCAAAAGCGCAGCTTACAATCGTTAGTGAGCATTTTAAGGAAGGTTTTAACGCCGTAATATCATTCCTCTCTATTCGTCCGCAGATTCGATTAATTCTTTATACGCCTCTGCATCCATCAACGCATCAAACGCACCGGCATCTTCCGGTTTTATTTTATAAATCCAGCCATCGCCAAAAGGATCATTGTTAATAATTTCAGGCGTGTCTTCCAGAGCTTCATTGCTGGCCGTTACTTCACCGTCTACCGGTGCATATACATCGGAAGCGGCTTTTACCGATTCAACCACGGCACTGTCATCACCTTCCTGAAAGGTTGTGCCTTCTTCGGGTGCTTCAATAAAAACCAGATCACCTAATAAACCTTGAGCATGATCAGTAATGCCAACGGTTAAGGTACCTTCATCATTTTTCATTATCCATTCGTGTGTTTTGGTATAACGTAAATCTTGTGGTATTTCACTCATAATATTTACCTTCTTAATACTTATTCAAAATTCATTTAATATAGTTAATCTTTTAAAAACTTAAATACAAGACTTGCCATTTCTTGCAAACGGCGGCTTCACAACAACAGCGGCTAACTGCTTACCTCTTATTTCCACCTTGCAGGTATTAGCAATATTCGATGTTACCCGAGCAAAAGCAATGGCCTTGCCAACAGTTGGTGAAAAGCTGCCACTGGTGATCTCGCCACCTTCCAAACCATCAATAAAAATCTTTTGGTGGTTGCGTAGCACACCTTTGTCTTCCAGCACTAAACCAACCAGTTTGGTTGCAACACCCTGCTCACGTTGTTGTTCTAAAACGGCTCGACCAATAAAGTCCCGGTCGGCAGGTTCCCACGCAACCGTCCAGGTCAGGGCCGCTTCTAATGGCGTAATGGTTTCGTCCATATCAGAACCATATAAATTCATACCCGCTTCCAGGCGTAAAGTATCGCGCGCGCCTAAACCACACGGTACCACTTCCTGTTCGGCCAGTTTAGCCCAGAAGGTGGAAGCATGCTCTTTTGGCAACATGATTTCATAACCATCTTCACCCGTGTAACCCGTACGCGCAACAGCAATCTCACCCATGTTGCTGTCGTTAACAAATTTTATAAAAAACACGGCAGTATCTTTTATTTGTGCAGCTGTATCCGCACCCAGCGCAAGGTGTGCCTTTTCACGTGCATTCGGGCCTTGCACGGCTATCATTGTAAGGTCATCACGCACTGTAATGGTTACAGCAAAACTTTTTGCCTGCTTATTAATCCAGGCCAAATCCTTTTCACGAGTACTGGAGTTCACCACCATACGGAAAAAAGTATCATTCACATAGTAAACAATCAGGTCATCGATCACGCCACCCTTTTCATTGAGCATGCATGAGTACAGTGCCTTGCCTTCGTCTTTTAATCGATCAACATTATTGGCTAACAGGGTGCGTAAAAAATCACGCACCTTGTCACCACTTAAATCCACCACAGTCATGTGAGACACATCAAACATTCCCGCATCACTACGTACAATATTGTGCTCTTTAATTTGTGAGCCATAATTAATTGGCATATCCCAGCCACCAAAGTCCACCATTTTGGCGCCTTGTGAAATATGCATGTCGTATAAAGGGGTACGTTTACCCATAATTTTTCTACCTTTAATTTTTTAGTCTTTTATTTCTGAATATCTTCTGCGTGATACGACGACCGCACCATTGGCCCCGCCTTCACCCAGCTAAAACCAAGTTCTTTGGCTTCATTTTCATAAGCGGTAAATTCAACCGGTGACAAATAACGCTGCACCGGTAAATGGTAACGACTGGGGCGTAAATACTGCCCCATCGCTAAACGATGTACACCAACCGAGCGTAAATCCTTTAACACCTGCATCACTTCGTTTCGCTCCTCACCCACACCCAGCATAATAGCTGACTTGGCTTCGACTGCATCTTGCGCGGCGGCGATTTCTAATAAATCCAGGCTGCGCTTGTAATCCGAACCCTTGCGGACACTTTTATATAAAGACGGCACGGTTTCTACGTTGTGTCCCCAGACCATCTGGGTGTCCAGCTCGTCACAGCGAACCTGATTTAAGCCGTCCATAATAATATCAACCGCCATGTCCTGTTTACGGTGAAAATCCGATGTTAATAATTCGATGCCCATATTCGCTTTGCCTTTTCGCAAGGCAATAATCGTGTCGGCAAAGACGCTTGCACCACCATCATCCAGGTCATCACGATTTACACAGGTGACCACCACATAGTCCAACCCCATTTTGATGGATGCATCGGCTACACGTTGGCCTTCCTGGTCATCAAACCAGGTGGGCTTGCCCGTTTTAACCGCGCAAAAACCGCAGGCACGAGTGCAGGTATCGCCTAAAATCATAAAGGTTGCCGTGCCAATGCTCCAGCATTCGCCAATATTCGGGCAACGTGCTTCTTCACAAACGGTATGCAGGGTATTGCTATGCACCATTTTTGAAGTTTTTGCATAGGCTGAGTTATTGCCCAACGATTGACGTATCCAGATCGGCATACGGCTGGCATTCGGTTTATCCGAAAAATCGAAAACAGGTTTAACAGAGTGCGTGGTCATTAATGTGATTAATCCAGTAATAGTAAAGGAAGCTCTGATCAATTTATGAACGAATCAGAGACTCCTTAAGCCAAAAAAAAGGGCGACAAAAGTATGCGCACTGGCATCTATTGCACTGGCATATACTTTTGTCGCCCCTCTGTCCCGTTAACCTGAGAGCTTAAGCCCCTTCGGCGTTCTGGCTAATCGCCTTAAACTATATAGTTAGCCTATATATTAATTAAGGTATTAAATTAGCTGAATCTCTCCAGAGTCAACTTTTATTCTGCGGTCCTTTTGCCTGAGCGTTTCCGAGCGGGTTGCGCCTTCGGCGTTTCCAACAGTAAGTGTTCACTTACCATTATGAAATCTCTCCCACAGAACATAACGTTGAAGGTCTATTTTAGTCTGTTAAGGAGTGAAAACCAAGCACTGAAGGTGATAATTATTGATTCTTATCTGCACGCATCAGGAACCATAAAATGGGCAACGTACCAATCACCAGAAACAGCGCCGAGGGTGCTGCCAGTTCCAGCGTTTCTTCACTGGCTTCAATCCAGATCCGCACGGGCAATGTATCAAAACCGGTTGGCCGCAATAAGAAAGTAGCGGGGAGTTCTTTTAAGGTATCAATAAAAACCAGCACCCAGGCGCTGAGCATACCGTTGCGAATAATCGGTAAGGTCACACGGCGCAGGTTTTGCCATGCCGTTGCACCTAAACTTCGCCCTGCCTGTTCAATGGAGGGTGTTAATTGTTGCGCGGCAGATTCTTCGGCCTGAATCGCCAAAGGCAAAAAACGAATTGTCATTGCCAGCAGCAAAACAATAAAGCCACCGTAGATAACCGGCACCACCGCCAACACAAAAGCAAGGATCCCCAATGCTATTACCGGCCCCGGTAACACAAAGCCAACGCTGGAGGCGTGCAAATAAAACTGGCTTAAGACATTACGCTTACGCGCATGGTATAGCGCAACTGGCAAACCAATGATGACGGTTAAAGTGGCTGCAGCAACACTGATAAATAAAGAATTACCGACGTAACCCCAGAATACACTGGTAATCAAACCATCAACCAGCGCCTGCCAGCTCCAGGACAACATCCAGGCCAGCGGTAAAATAAAAGAGAACAGTGCGATTAGACCTAACCAGAACCAGATCGCAATCGTTTCAAGCCGGGTGGCTTTTTTTAATTTGACTCGACCTGTTTTACCCGTTCCATAATAGCGCTGCCGATTTCGAAAAAAGCGCTCCAGAACTAAAAAAGTCAGGCTAAGAAAAACCAGCACCAGGCTTAAACCGGCTGCAGCCTCATAACTGTCCCGGCCATTCATTTGCATATAAATACTTAGGGTAAACGTTTGATAGCGCAACATACTCACTGCACCAAAATCCGACAAGGTATGCAGCACAACCAAAGCCAGCCCTGCCGCGATGGCTGGCCGCATTAAAGGCAAACTGACTCGCCAGAAAACCTGAAAACTATTCAGGCCATGTAAGCGGGCAACTTCTTCAAACTCACGCTGCGAGCATGATAATGCCACACGCACCAGTAAAAACACATACGAAAAACCGGCCAATGATAAAACAAAGGTTACCCCCCAAATATTATACAGCTCGGGTGCCATGCTTTGTGCGCCAAAAATAAAATGCCATAGCTGACCAAGCCAACCATCATCTTCCAGTAAGCTGGTATAAATATGAGCAAAAACGTAGGTAGGGATGGTTAAAGGTAAAACCATTAACCAGATAGACAGCTTGCGGCCGACAAAATCACGTCGACTCACCCAGTATGCCGCAGACACACCTAAAATAAAGCAACCAATGGCAACAAGAACAGATAAGGTTAAAGTGTTCCAGAGTAATTCCGGCAGTCGTTGTGTCCATAAGGACAGCCAGCCATTGGCTGATAATTTGCCACTGCTAAAAATAACAAAAACCAGCGGGATAGCCGCAAGCGCAACAACGGCAGGCGCAAGCCCACTGCGCAAAGTGATACGCTGAGCAAACGATGAATCTTTAAAATTTTTATAGTGTACGGCTAAGGACATATTTTATTTTTAATACAACTTTCCTGTTAGCCCGAACCGTGGAACACCTTGCTGGTATAACATTCAGCTTAAGGCATACCCACTGACTCAATTAAATCAATGGTCGCATTACGCGCTTCACCTAACTTGTACATCGATACCGGTGCAACTTTAAAACTACCCACTGGCGGCAACATTGGAGCAGCAGCCACATCTTCTCTGGTAGGATATTCACGGTTCACTTCTGCAAATATTTTTTGTCCTTCGACTGAGCTGAGGTAGGCCATAAACTTCATTGCCAGATCTTTATGTTTGCTGTGTTTAGTGATGGCTGCACCGGCAACATTCCAGGCAATACCCATTGGTTCCCCATCGGCTGGCTCCTGATCGGGCATTAAAATACGAATCGGTGCATTAGGCTGCTTATTGAGATAACGATAAATATAATAGTGATTAACCAGTCCCACCACTTTTTTACCCTTAGCGACGGCTTTAACAATTTTCCTGTGCTTGTTATAAACCCGGCCTTTGCTGTTTCGCTTTAAACCTTTCAACCATTCACGGGTTTTTTCCTTACCAGCCGACAACATATAAACTGTTACACCGGCAATATAGCTTTCGTTGCTACTGTGGGTGATTGCAATTTTCCCTTCCAGACGGGGATCAGCCAGATCAAAAACGGATTTAATAAAATCAATATCTTTTGCGTTGCTATTTACAACCAGAACACGCGCCCGAGCCGACAAGCCGAGCCAGTTATTCTCTTTGCCGCGAAACTGGGGCTTAATGGCGGCTGCAATCTTATTTGTCACTGGCGCGAATAAACCGGCTGCATTGCCACGTTGCAGGTTACCAGCGTCATTACTGATATAAATATCCGCATCGGTGCGCGCCTTTTCAAGTTTTAGCTTGTTTAAAAGAGAAGTTGAACTGCCGGTATGAATAAGCACTTTAATACCGGTTGCTTTGCTAAAAGCGGCGACCACCGGTTTTACAAATTTATCACTGCGCCCAGAATAAACCACCAATGTTGCATCACCTGCACTCATCGCCGAAGCACTGAATACCAGAGTGCTAGCAACCAGCACCAATGCCGTTAACGTCTTAAATAACCTTGTAAAGTCTACCGCTATACTGTTCATAGGACACCTTATATATAGTTGAACTAAGCCAATCATACGAATGATAATGATTCTCATTAAGAAAAGCAAATGTAATTTCAAGCTTATATTGATTTAAAAAAATCAGGGCATTTAGTGTGACCTGAACCACACATCTTGTATCTATCAATAGCTTAAGATAATGTTGAGATAACTACTTCAATAATCGTTTTAGGGAGCAAGACATTGAGATTGGGGATAGATCAGAAAACAAACTCACAACATTCTGCTGTGAAAAATAAACAGGCTAGAAACAAGCAGTCTCCACTAAAAACACAGCACTCAAAATCACCCATGTTTCATAGCCGAGTGACCTGGCTAGACCGCTGGTTAACGCTAAAAATGCTTGAAGTGGCTGGCAACCCACCTATCCGAGTCAGTTTATGGGATGGCATTGAAGCAAGCAGGCCCTGCGAAAACCCAGTTGCTGTTTTAGTCTATTGCGACCGCGCTGCCTTGTTGAAATGCATTGCTGATCCGGAACTGTACTGGGGTGACTTATACTGCTCTGGCCGGGTGGAATTTAAAGGGGATATGGGTAAATTTATGGAAGCTGTTTACCTTGGCATCAGCGGCCGAGGCAAAAGAAGCCGGTTAAGGAGACTGATCCTCTGGCTTGGACACCGCCGTATCTTCAACTCGGTTGATAAAGCCAAAGAAAATATTTATCACCACTATGATATTGGTAATGAATTTTATAAGCTCTGGCTCGATAGTGAAGCAATGCAATACACCTGTGCCTATTTTCCTGACGAAAATATGACTCTGGAGCAGGCGCAAATTGCCAAACTGCACCATATTTGTCGAAAACTGCAATTAAAGCCAGGGGACACCGTCGTTGAGGCAGGCTGTGGCTGGGGTGGCCTGGCACGTTTTATGGCCAAACATTATGGCGTAAAAGTAACTGCCTATAACATCTCCAGGCAACAGGTAATGTATGCGCGCCAGCGTGCAGAAAAAGAAGGCCTGTCCGAGCAGGTTGAATATGTTTTAGATGACTACCGAAATATACAGGGTCAATTTGATGTATTCGTTTCAGTAGGCATGCTGGAGCATGTCGCCAAACACGACTATTGCGAGCTAGGCGAAGTCATTAAACGTTGCATGAACCCCGAAGGACGCGGGCTTATACACAGTATTGGCCGTATCATCGCCGGGCCAATGAATGCCTGGATTGAGCGGCGTATTTTTCCCGGCGCATGCCCACCTACATTAAGCGAAGTGATGCAGGTTTTTGAGCCCAACGGAATGGCAGTGCAAGATGTGGAAAATATTCGCCTGCACTATTCACGCACCTTACAACTGTGGGCCGAACGTTACGAAAAAAATAAAGAAGCCATTGTTGAACTGATGGATGAAGAATTTTTTAAAGCATGGGGACTTTACCTGCATGGCTCAATGGCTGCATTTAATGTCGGTGAACTGCAATTATTTCAGGTCGTGTTCAGCCATACTGAAAATAATAATATCCCCTGGTCACGTCTGCATCTTTATAATGCCGACCATGCGCCCAATAAGTTTAAATTAACGGTCGTTCCAGCCGAGGTAGAATAAAGCCCGTGCAAATAGACTATGATGTATTGATTATTGGTGGCGGGCCGGCCGGCGCAACACTGGCTCAAACGCTAAAAGATACCGACCTGAAAATCGCTATTCTGGATAAACAAACATTCCCGCGCCAGAAAGTATGTGCCGGCTGGGTTACCCCCGAGGTAATGCGCACGTTGAATGTCGATCTGGCTGATTATGCAAGTGGGCGAGTATTACAAAAAATACACGGCTTCAAAATTAGCCAGCTCGGGCAAAAACAGGTTGAATCCCATTACCCGGGTGAGCCGGTCAGTTACGGTATTCGCCGTATTGAATTTGACGACTATCTGCTACAGCGATGTGGTGCCAAACTAATACTTGGTGAAGCTTTTAAAAAAATGGAAAAAACCAGCAAAGGCTGGCAGGTGAATGATCAATACAATGTAAAACTGGTGGTGGGTGCAGGCGGCCACTTTTGCCCAGTCGCGCGTGCCATTGGCTCTAAAGGAGTCAGTGAACTCGCGGTTGCTGCTCAGGAAATTGAGTTTAAAATGACCGCGCAGCAAAAACGAAACTGCACGATAAAAGCCGAAGTACCGGAATTATTCTTCACCCCCGACCTGGCTGGTTATGGCTGGGTTTTTCGTAAAGGTGATTACTTAAATATCGGCCTGGGGCGTGAAGATAAAAGCAAACTATCCAGCCATGTAAAAAGTTTTTGCGAATACCTTATATCTGAG
>QIKU01000135.1 GCA_003232015.1 Gammaproteobacteria bacterium | reverse complement strand
GATCGATTGAAAAATTAGCTGAAGACTTAATCGAGATTAAACCCACCATTCTCGTTACCGTACCACGCATTTTTGAACGTGTTTACAATAAAATACAAATTCAACTACAAAACAAACCCCGCTTTGCAAAATTTTTATTTAATCTAGGTATTACTGTTGGCTGGCACTGGTTCAGGTATTCACAAAATAAAATAAGCTGGCATCCAAAATTATTATTACGTCCTGTTTTACAGAATATTGTTGGCAATAAAATCCTGAAAAAGCTGGGTGGCAACTTGCGACTTGCGATATCTGGCGGTGCCGCATTATCACCTGATATTGCCCGCACCTTTATCGGTCTTGGATTAAATATTTCACAGGGTTACGGGATGACAGAATTAAGCCCGGTTGTTAGTACCAATTTACTGCATGACAATGAGCCCGACAGTGTCGGCCAAAAGTTTATAAACGTTGATGTCAAACTCGGTGATAATGATGAGCTTTTGGTAAAAGGCCCCTCTGTTATGCTCGGTTACCTGAACAATCCGGAGGCAACCAACAAAACCATTGATAGTGATGGCTGGCTACACACGGGGGATAAAGCAAAAATTATTAATGATCATATTTATATCACCGGCCGCATAAAGGACATTATGGTTCTTTCAACCGGTGAAAAGATACCGCCAAACGATATTGAAATTGCAATTACCAATGATCCTGTTTTTGAGCAAGTTATTATTTATGGTGAAGGCAAGCCCTCTTTAACCGCTATTGCGGTGTTGAACGAAGAAGAATGGAACAGCATTAAGCAGCAACTATCGTCACAAGGTGAAATAGATTTAAATTCAGAACCAGCTCACCAGTATTTACTTAATCGAATAAAAAAATGTTTACAAACATTCCCCGGTTATGCGCGGATATATAAAATACATGCAACACTGGATGCATGGACGGTTGACAATGGTCTTATCACTCCCACTTTAAAATTAAAACGCAAACCTATCTTTGAAAAATATCAAATACAAATTGACGAAATGTACAAAGGCCGCTGATCCATGTCCAAACCTTCAGATAATTCAGATCCACAACACCCCGATTTTGACTGCATTCCATTAAACAAACAACCCTCTATACGCGTACTGGCTATGCCCGCAGACACTAACTCGGCTGGCGATATCTTTGGCGGCTGGTTAATGTCACAAATAGATATTGCTGGCAGCATATTAGGCCACCGAGTCACTAACGGCCGCGTTGTAACCGTTGCTGTTAGTAATTTTCAATTTATCAAACCGGTGTTTGTAGGTGATCTGGTGAGTATTTTTACCGATGTCACTCGCATAGGCAATACTTCGCTCGAAGTCGCCATTGTCGCTTATGCGGAACGAAAACGTAAAGTGGAAGAATGCAACCGTGTTGCTTCTGCAAGCTTTACCTATGTGGCACTGGATGAGAATCGAAAGCCACGGGTTATTGAAAAGTAGTCACTAAAAGTTATTCATTTATTGTAAATAAACGATAAAAATTCTCTGTCGTTTTCTCTGCAATTGTCTCATAACTTTCCCCACGCAACTCCGCAATGCACTCAGCAACATTCTTTACATAAGCCGGTTGATTAGATTTACCTCTATACGGCACCGGCGCCAGATAAGGCGAATCTGTTTCGACCAGCATTTTATCAATAGGTACATTTCTGGCCACTTCTTTTAGTGCCAGTGCATTTTTAAACGTTACAATGCCCGAGAATGAAATATAAAAACCTAAGTCTAATGCACGTTGTGCAGTTTCCCAGTCTTCGGCAAAACAATGCATAACCCCACCCGCCTGTTCTGCATTTTCGTCTTGCATAATCTTTAATGTATCATCGGTTGCTTCACGCATATGAATAATCAATGGTTTTTTTGTTTGCTTTGATGCTTCGATATGATTTCTAAAACGTGCACGTTGCCATTCAAGATCGTCACCACTGGTTCGAAAATAATCCAGGCCGGTCTCACCAATGGCAATGATATTTTTATTATCAGCCAGTACCACTAACTCATCCACACTGGGGTCACGACCATCTATTTCATTCGGATGAACACCAACCGATGCAAAAATATTAGAATTAGCTTCGGCAATACCAAGCACCTCATCAAAATGTTCAAGGTCAATGCAAACATTCAGCATTGCTTTAACATCATGCTGATACGCATTTTCAAGTGCATTAGCAATATTATTATCAAACGGTTTTAAATCAAGGCGATCTAGATGGCAATGTGAGTCGATCAGATAAGCTGACATAGGAAGCTACTTTTAAGATGTTGGGATTAATATTGGGTAATGATTAGCTAAGACAAAACGGATAATTGTATTACATAGTATGTGTTTGGCGATCTGACTTTAACGCCCCGGCGAGAAATGTTTCAATCTTAGTACGTGCGCCACCGCCATCCTGCTCACTGAATTGTACGCCAATACCAGCTGCACGATTACCTGCGGCACCTTTCGGTGTAACCCAGACTATCTTGCCAGCAACAGGTAATTTTTCGGTGTCTTCCATTAATGACAACAGCATAAACACTTCATCACCCAACTTATATTTTTTAGTCGTCGGGATAAACAAACCACCGTGCTTTATAAAAGGCATATACGCAGCATAAAGCGCACTTTTATCTTTTATTGTTAAAGACAATATGCCTTGTCGGGCTGCTGCAGGTTTTGTTGCCATTTTCCAACCTTATTCTATTTGCTCTGAGCTATTAAGCTCCATTGAATTAAAAGACTTTCTAAGTGTAACTGTTTATTTAAGGATGTATGCCCTAGCTTTAAAATTTCAATCACTTTATCATAGATTACAAATAATCGCTTAACCGGTATCGAAATTGCCAGCTTTTGCAGACTAGTATCACCCTTATGATAAAATAACACACGTGCATTGTCATCTAACGGTCGACTATGTCCTTGATTCAACGAGTGATAGCGGATCATATCCACCAACCAGGTATATACTAACCTTATCGGTACATTTTCGGGCTGCTTTAGCCATTTTTCAGCAATTGCCGTTGGTTTCGCCTGCCCTGAGGCCAGCATCTTCCAGTCATTCAATAACTCATCATTGATACGAAGTATCGCTGAATCCAGGTAAAATTGCGCATTGACCGGGCTATTTTCGGTTAAGGAGAGCGCCAAATCCACTTCATCTTGCGAATATTGGCCAGCTTGTGCCAGCCAGGACTGCATGGTTGCGGTATCAGCAGTCGAAACCGGAAAATGCTGGCAGCGACTGCGAATAGTTGCTGGCAGTGAATGTGGCTTTGAGCTGACCAATATAATGAGCGTATTTTCTGGCGGTTCTTCCAGGGTTTTAAGCAAGCTATTGGCTGCATTCATGTTCATTGATTCCGCCGGGCTAATCACAATGACCCGTCGATTACTACGTGATTGTGTCAGCGAGACAAATTCGACTAACTTGCGAATTTGCGCCACTTTTATAGCCTTACCCTCTTCTTCCGGTTGAATAAGCATAAAATCGGGATGGGTATTTGCTGCAAATAATTCGCAGGCCGTACAATGACCACAAGCCATCGCCATATTGTCTAGCAATTCCATATGCGACAACGTTTCACATAGCAAAGTGTTTGCCCAAAGAATAGCAAATTCAAATTTGGCTAATCCCTTATTTCCAGTGAGCAATAATGCATGTGGGATCTTTTTTGTGTTCTGATATTGAAGCAAATGTTGCCAGTCTTTTTGCTGCCATGAATATAGTTGCGGAGATAGCCGGGGGCTTTCCTGAGAAACTGTTTTTGGCATTATTTGATATACTCATCTAAAACAGCAGCAATGTCTTTCTGAACCTGTTCCAGTGTTTGCGACGCATCAATAACACGATAACGCTGTGGTGATTCTACCGCCATTTTTAAATAACTTTGCCTAACCGCTTCAAAAAAATGAGTCTTTTCCTGTTCAATACGATCCGGCACACTGCGTTCACTGGCACGCTGCATGCCAATTTCAACGGGCAAATCCAGTAAAATAGTTAAGTCCGGACGTAACTCACCCTGCACCCAGTCTTCCAGTATGGCAATGCGTTGCATAGGAATCCCACGTCCACCACCCTGATAAGCATAAGTTGCATCGGTAAAACGATCACATAAAACCCACTTGCCTTTTTTTAAAGAAGGTTTAATTAATACTGCTAAATGTTGTGCACGAGCGGCAAACATTAACAACAGCTCCGTATCTGAAACCATTGACTTGTTTTTTGCATCCAGTAATACGTCACGAATTTTTTCGCTTAATTCGGTGCCGCCCGGCTCACGGGTTGGAACAACATCAATACCTTTATCCTTCAGGTAAGATAATATAAAAGCAATATTACTGCTTTTACCAACACCTTCTCCACCTTCTACTGTTATAAACTGTGCCTGCATAATTATTCTTTATTTTTATAAGATGAAAATGGACGTTTAAGCCCTTTTAACTGGTACTTAATAACCGCATTATTATGTTCTTTTAACGTTGCCGAAAAATAATGGCTACCATCACCTTTAGAAACAAAATACAGCGCACGGCCATCTTCCGGGTGCAAGGCTGCATCAATGGCTTCTTTTGAAGGCATTGCAATAGGTGTCGGCGGCAAACCATGGCGCCGGTAAGTATTATAAGGTGTGTCTTTTTTTAAGTCACGGCGCTTAATGTTTCCCTTAAACTTTTTCCCCATACCATAAATAACCGTTGGGTCAGTTTGCAAGCGCATTCGCATCTGCAAACGACGAATAAATACACCGGCAATGGCTCCTCGCTCAGAAGCCAGGCCGGTTTCTTTTTCAACTATCGATGCTAATATTAAAGCCTCATACGATGTTTTGAGTGGTAACCCTACATCACGGTCTGGCCATTTTTTCTGTAGATAGGCCTCCATTGCAGCATAGGCCTGTTTTAGTAAGTCGCGGTCACTCATCCCTTTAGGAAAACGATAAGTGTCTGGCATAAAACGCCCTTCGGGGTGCACACCCCCTTTACCAATTTCCTGCATAATGCGGGCACCAGACAGATCTTTTAAGCTGTGCAATAAAAATGAATTTTTATTAATTTCGGCCATCACCTGCCTGAAATTCCAGCCTTCGATAATGGTTAAAGAATACAGTTTAACTTTACCACTCAATAGTTTTTCAATTAAGGATAACGGCGTGTCACTTCTTGTTATTTGATATTCACCAACATGCAAGGTATTAGGTGTTGAGAAAAGTCTTGCATACCATAATAAATAGCGTGGTTTAGTAACGACATTCTGTTTCTGCAAACGGTACAGTAAGCGGGTTAAATTGCTTCCCGGTTTAACATAAATCACTTTTTCTTCTGAGGTTAATAATAATGGAGAATTCAGATAATTTCTTGCATCCCACCACAGATAACCAATTGCGAGCGAACCAACAAGGGTAACTAAAGCAAAAAACTTATACGCTAAACGTGGCATAATCAACTGAATAATCTTCTATTAAAAATTGCATTATATTTTTTGTTATTAACCCCGAATTATAAGCCTGGCTGCTTATTTGTTTTACCGGCCATATACCTATAATACTATTCGTTAAAAATACTTCATCGGCGGCCAGCACTTGTTCCAGGGATATTTTATCTTCTATAGCCATGATGCCGTTTGCTTCACAAAGTTTCAACACAATATTCCGCATAATACCATTGACACCGGCATTTATAATCAACGGTGTCTGCACCACATTATTTTTAACAATAAAAATATTGGACATAACCGCTTCGATAATATTACCCGCTGCATCGGCCATTAATCCTTCCTGATACTCATCTTGCCATTCATTGCGGGCAAGTACCTGCTCCAACCTGTTTAAATGTTTAATTCCTGCAAGCTGTTTCTGTGACGCTAACTGTGTTTCACATAGTTTAATATTAACACCCTTATTCCAGTAACTCGAAGGATAAGAAGGCGGTGTGAATAAGGAAACAACAACATTTGATACTAAATTATCGCTGTATTGATAACCACGCTCACTGTTCCCGCGTGTCACCATTATTTTGACAATAGCAGTGTTAATATCCTGAGATAAATGCATTAGTTTTTTGACATCCTCTTTCAATTTCTGTTCGGCAGGACAATCAATCCCTAAAACCTTGCATCCTTTCAACAAACGTTGATAATGCTCATTCCAGAAAACTGGCTGCTGATTCACCAAAGCAATGGTTTCAAACAAGCCATCTCCATAATTAAAACCACGATCCTGAATCGAAATTCCATTGCTAACTTCCCCATTAACAATACTGTTTAATACGGCCATATTAGTTTAATGCCTCAAGTAATCCTTTTGCTTTCGTTCGTGTTTCATCCAGCTCTTTTTGTGCAATCGAATCTGCAACCAGCCCTGCACCGGCTCTTAACTTTAATTGCTTTTCTGATAATTCAAAAGTGCGAATTAAAATATTCAAGTCCATATTACCATCATGATTAATATAACCAACTGAGCCCGTATACGCACCGCGCGGCATAGCTTCAAGCTCGGCAATAATTTGCATACAGCGCTCTTTTGGGCAACCCGTGATGGTACCACCGGGGAAAACAGCACGAATAACATCGCCAGGGGTAATACCTTCTTTTAAATTACCCGCAACGTTGGAAACAATATGATGTACATGCTGAAATGATTCTAAACCCATTAATTCATCAACCACGATACTACCCGGTATGCAGATACGTCCTAAATCATTTCTTTCCAGATCAATCAGCATAATGTGCTCCGCGCGCTCTTTTGGATGAGCAATGAGTTCCCGTAAGTTTTCAATATCGGCCGTAGTTTCATTCGCGCGTGCTCGGGTACCGGCAATGGGTCGGGTTTGAACACGCCCCTTGTCCACTTTAACTAAACGTTCCGGCGACGAGCTTATTATTTTGTATTCATCGTCATAGACATAGGCAGAAAATGGCGCCGGGTTAGCACGTTTAAGCGAACGATATAATTCAACCGCGTCCAGAGACTCAATATTATTACTCTGCCATAAGCGAGATAAGTTAACCTGAAAAACATCGCCGTCTTTAATGTAGACTTTTACTTCATCAATCGCACTGAGATATTTGTCAGCATCTTCTTCTTTTAAATTAATTACAATTTTTTTATTAGCGGCTACATCGCTCTGGATAGATTTAATATCATTTAATAATATATCTATTTTGTCTGCACAGGATGTTTCGGCAACAATAGACTGAACACCGCTATGTTTATCATAAATAATCGCAACTGGAATACGCGTTAGCTTCGCAACAATAGATTTTTTATCTGAACGAGGTAAAACAAGTCGTTGTTCTATTTGACCCGCAAGTTCATAACTTAAATAAACAAACCAGCCACCCGTAAAAGGTAAATCCAGTTGGTTTACTGGAACATCACGTTTGTTTTTCAACCAATTTAAATCCAGATTGGATAAGAAATCTTTTTCCTTATCCGCCACTGCGCCGGATAATTTATTATCAGAATTTAACGTTAATGTTTGCTCTGGAAAAGCAAACAAGATGTCATAGCGTGCGTGTTCTTTACCGCAACTACCACTGGTATTCAGCGCCAGTACATCTTCAGCCTGTGCGCTACTTTCTAATATAAAAGGATAACGTTGCGGATTAACGCGATGTAATTCAGTAAAATCAATAAGCTGATCAAGCCGGTGGATTGTTAATGCGTCAGATTCTGTCGGTTGCACAATGCCATGCCGTCATCATAAAAATTTAACGTAACTTACCGATCACTAACGTACCATTAGTGCCACCAAACCCAAATGAGTTTGATAAGGCTGTCTCGATTTTCATGTCACGTGCGGTATTGGGTACAAAGTCCAGGTCACAACCGGCATCAATATCCTGATTAAAGATATTAATGGTCGGCGAAGCAACCTGATCACGAATACACAGTGTCGTGAAAATAGCCTCCATACCACCTGCTGCACCCAGACCATGGCCGGTCATTGACTTGGTCGAACTCATTGCCAGTTTATAAGCATGCTCTCCAAAGCTTGATTTTACTGCATGGCATTCTGCCGCATCGCCTGCAGGTGTCGACGTACCATGGGCATTAATATAATGAATTTCGTCAGAATTAACACCGGCATTTTTAAGTGCCAGATTCATACAACGGCTGGCACCTTCGCCCCCTTTTGAGGGTAATGTCATATGATATGCATCACCACTTAAACCATAACCGAGTACTTCTGCATAAATGGTTGCACCCCGTTTTTTAGCAAATTCGTATTCTTCTAAAACAACAACGCCCGCACCGTCACTTAAGACAAAACCATCACGATCTTTATCCCACGGGCGACTGGCTGTTTCAGGGTCATCATTGCGCGTTGACAGTGCTCTTGCTGATGCAAATCCACCTAAGCAAGTTGGGCTACTCGCCATTTCGGCACCACCGGCAACCATTACATCTGCATCACCGTATTCAATTAAACGGGCCGCATCACCAATGCTGTGTGTACCGGTTGCGCATGCAGTCACCACCGCAATATTGGGCCCTTTCAAACCGTACATAACCGACAAGTTACCCGAAATCATATTAATAATGTTACTGGGAACAAAGAACGGGGAAATTTTTCGTGCACCACCTTTTAAAAAACTATCGTGACCTTTTTCAATACCAGGTAAACCACCAATGCCCGAACCAATAGCAACACCCATCCGAGGCGCATTTTCTTCGGTCACTTCTAAACCCGCATCGGCAATCGCTTCAGCAGCCGCAACAATGCCGTAATGGATAAAAGTATCCATTTTTTTAGCATCTTTAGGTTTTATTACATTCGAGCTGTCGAAGTCAGCACTAATTGATCCACCAATTTGCGATGAAAAATTAGAGACATCAAAATGTGATATCCGCTTCACACCGCTTTTACCGGCTACAATATTATCCCAGGAAGATTTAACATCTAAACCCAGTGGTGAGACCATACCAAGTCCGGTAATAACAACACGAC
>QIKU01000270.1 GCA_003232015.1 Gammaproteobacteria bacterium | reverse complement strand
CTCGGTAGATGTGATTATTCATACGGACGGCTCGGTTTCAGTTAAAGATGATGGCCGTGGTATCCCAACCGATATTCATGAAGAAGAAGGCCGGTCGGCAGCCGAAGTTATTTTAACGGTTCTCCATGCTGGCGGTAAGTTTGATGATAATTCATATAAAGTATCGGGTGGTTTACACGGTGTGGGCATTTCCGTTGTTAATGCGCTATCTGAAACACTAAAGCTGACTATTTGGCGTGAAGGCAAAAAGCACGAGCAGGAATATTCCAATGGCGATCCTGTTAGCGCTTTAGTTGCTGTATCTGATACCGATCGTACCGGTACAGAAATTCGTTTTTATCCTAGCCACAAAATTTTTTCGACTACCGAATACCATTACGATATTTTAGCGAAGCGTTTACGCGAACTCTCCTTTTTAAATTCGGGCGTTTGCATTACGCTAACCGATGAACGCGATGACACTAAAAGCGACAAATTTGAATACATTGGCGGCATTAAAGCTTTTGTTAAACACTTAAATAAAAATAAAACGCCTCTGCATGAAACCGTTTTTTATACCGACACCCTTAAAGATGGGGTGATGGTGGAAGTAGCTATGCAGTGGAATGACTCTTATCAGGAAAATATCTTCTGTTTTACCAATAATATTCCGCAACGCGATGGTGGTACCCACCTGGCTGGTTTTCGGGGTGCACTAACCCGTAGTTTAAATAACTACATTGAACAGAGCGGTATTGCAAAAAAAGCAAAAGTTAATGTAAGTGGAGACGATGCGCGTGAAGGCTTAACTGCGGTTTTATCGGTAAAAGTGCCGGATCCGAAGTTTTCATCGCAAACCAAAGACAAGCTGGTGTCGTCCGAAATAAAAGGGATAGTTGAATCTACGGTAGGTGAAAAATTGCAGGAATTCCTGCTTGAAAGCCCTACAGATGCAAAGGGTATTGCCGGTAAAATTGTCGATGCAGCCCGTGCGCGTGAAGCGGCTCGTAAAGCCAGAGAAATGACCCGACGAAAAGGCGCACTCGATGTGGCAGGTTTACCGGGTAAGCTGGCTGACTGTCAGGAAAAAGATCCGGCTCTATCTGAATTATTTTTAGTGGAAGGGGACTCCGCGGGCGGTTCTGCCAAACAAGGCAGAGACAGAAAATACCAGGCTATTTTACCGCTCAAAGGTAAAATTTTAAATGTAGAAAAAGCACGCTTCGATAAAATGCTATCGTCGGTTGAAGTGGGCACGTTAATTACCGCGCTTGGTTGCGGTATTGGCCGGGACGAATTTAATTTAGCTAAACTACGTTATCACCGTATCATTATTATGACCGATGCGGATGTCGATGGCTCACATATCCGCACCTTGTTACTTACTTTTTTCTATCGCCAAATGCCGGAGCTGATTGAAAATGGTTATATCTATATTGCGCAACCACCTTTATATAAAGTTAAAAAAGGCAAACAGGAACGCTATGTAAAAGATGATGGCGAGCTTAATGAATATCTGTTGCAAATCGCTTTAGATAATACTGAATTATTTGTTAGTGCTTCTGCTCCGGCGATGTCGGCGCTCGCCCTGGAAGAATTAGCAAAACAACACGTAATGGTTATGCAAAGCATTAACCGATTAGCACGTCGTTATTCAGCGGATGTTTTAAAAACAATACTAACCTTGCCGGTTGTGAATCAGAATGATTTAAAAAATAACCAGCAGATGCAATCCTGGTTTGAGCGATTAAATGAAAAAATAAAACTGGATGACCGTTTACAAATTAATATTGAGTTTGAAGCACAAATAGAAGCGGGTGACTGGCGCGCCAATATCATTCAAACTCGATACGGGATTAATTACGAAAAAGTAATAAAGCCTGATTTTTTCGAATCCGGTGAATATGCAGCAATGAAAACATTAACCGAACAACTCGATGGTTTGCTTAGTGAAGATGCCTACGTAAAGCGTGGTGACAAGCAGGAAGCCTTTGATAATTTTGCCGCTGTGATGCGCTGGTTAATGGAAGAATCAAAACGCGGTTTAAATATTCAACGCTATAAAGGCCTGGGTGAAATGAACCCGGATCAACTTTGGGAAACAACACTGGATGCAAACAACCGGCGTTTACTGCAAGTGCGAATTGAAGATGCCATAGCAACCGATGAAATCTTTACCACTTTAATGGGTGACCAGGTTGAGCCACGCAGAATCTTTATTGAAACCAATGCGCTTAATGCAAGCAATATAGATATTTAACAAGTCACTAAAATTCAATAGAGCTGAAAAACAACGAGTGGGTTAGCCCGTTTGGGTAATAGTATTATCTCATACCCAATCTTGGTGATGTAGATGTAAACCCAAATTATAGTGGTATTGTTAATACTGATAATGTTGCTTGGTTTGGGTCTTGCAGGCTTAGGTTTTATGTGTAGAAGAAAACAATCGTAATTTTAAAATAATGACAATAAAGGAGGCCCTGATTATTTTCGGGGCTTTTTTTTGCCCGTAACTTTTTAGTTAGTTTGGAGTATAGTTACAATAATTTAAGGATGATTGTTTGAGTGGCATTATTTTCATTTTTAATCATATATGTACACGCGAGATGTACGGGTTAATCTATAATGATGTGTATACAGTAAAATACAAGTGGAGCCTGTATGTCCTATATTCTTGATTTTGCACAAACCGGGTTAAACGATATTAATCGAGTGGGCGGTAAAAATGCATCACTGGGTGAAATGATTGCAAATCTCACTCAGGTTGGGATTAGGATACCACCGGGATTCGCGACAACCTCTGAAGCCTACTGGCATTTTCTTAATTATAACAACCTCAAAGCACGCATTAACGAGCAGTTAAAAGATTTAAACACCCATAATATTTCCTCGCTAACCAGTACCGGCAAGATTATTCGGGACTGGATCATGCACGCAAAAATGCCGGATGATTTAATCGAGGAAATTCGCAGTGGCTACAAAAGTTTAGGTGGCTGCGCAGTGGCTGTGAGAAGTTCGGCAACGGCAGAAGATTTACCCAATGCCTCTTTTGCAGGTCAGCAGGAAAGCTATTTAAATATCAAAGGTTTTGAAAACCTGATATATACCTGCAAGCGGGTTTACGCTTCCTTGTTTACCGATCGTGCTATTTCTTATCGGGTCGATCAGGGCTTTTTGCATATGGATGTTGCTCTATCGATTGGTATCCAGAAAATGGTGCGTTCCGACTTAGGCAGTGCCGGTGTTATGTTTACTCTCGATACCGAAACTGGCTTTCGGGATGTGGTCTTTATTAATGCGGCCTATGGGTTAGGCGAAAATGTGGTGCAGGGTGCAGTTAACCCCGATGAATTTTATGTGTATAAAAACACGCTGCACAAAGGTAACCGTCCTATCATTAAACGCCAGCTTGGTGATAAAGCACTGAAGATGATTTACGCCCGTGATAATGCTGCCGGTCTTTCGACGCGCAATATTCATGTGCAACAACCGGACAGAAATCAGTTTTGCTTAACCGACGATGAAATTTTAGAGCTCGCCGATTACGCAATTAAAATTGAACAACATTATAGCTCGCAGGCTGGCGCGCACAAACCCATGGACATTGAATGGGGTAAAGATGGAGAAGACGGCAAACTGTATATTTTACAGGCGCGGCCTGAAACGGTGCAGTCACAGCAAACCGGTTCGCTTATCGACAGTTATAAGCTGGAACAACAGGGCGAAATACTCACCAGCGGCAAAAGTATTGGCAGTAAAATTGCCCAGGGTAAAGCACGGGTCATACTAGAAGCCGCCTTTATGCACGAACTACAGCCGGGCGAAGTGCTGGTGACGGATATTACCGATCCGGATTGGGAGCCGATAATGAAAATAGCTTCGGCCATTGTTACCAACCGCGGTGGTCGAACCTGCCATGCTGCCATTATTGCGCGTGAGTTAGGTATCCCCGCCATTGTTGGCTGCAATGATGCCACCCACCGAATCGAAAGCGGTGAAACCGTCACCGTTTCGTGTGCCGAAGGTGATAGTGGTTATGTTTATCGAGGTAAGCTGGCTTTTAGCCATAACCAGTATCAGGTAAATACCAGCAAAAAACCGCGTACTAAATTAATGATTAATTTAGCCAACCCGGAAAAAGCTTTTGAAGCTTCTTTTTTGCCTGCAGAAGGGGTGGGTCTTGCGCGGCTGGAATTTATTATTAATACAATGATTCGAGTACATCCCCGAGCTATTCTTGCTTATGACGGGAATGACACACTGGATCCAACGGTACGCGCAAAAATAAAGTATCTGAGTCACGGCTACCCGAATCCGCGCGCATTTTACGTGAATAAACTGGCTGAAGGTATGGGTACGATTGCAGCCGCCTTTTACCCGCGCCCAGTTATTATTCGCTTAAGTGATTTTAAATCAAATGAATATGCTTCTTTAATTGGTGGCCAGGCGTTTGAGCCGAAAGAAGAAAACCCCATGATAGGTTTTCGCGGTGCTTCTCGTTATCCGGAAAAAAACTTTCGCGAATGTTTTGCAATGGAATGTGATGCAATAAAACAAGTTCGCAATGTGATGGGCTTAAGCAATGTGTCCGTGATGATCCCGTTTGTGCGCAGTATTGACGAAGCAAAGCGCACGTTGGAGTTGATGGCGCAAAACGGGCTTAAACGTGGTATTGATAATTTGAGTATTTATTTAATGTGCGAACTCCCCGTTAATGCACTGCTAGCCGATCAGTTTTTAGAGCTATTTGATGGCTTTTCAATTGGCAGCAATGACTTAACCCAGCTCACTTTGGGCGTTGACCGGGATTCGGGTTTATTAGAAGGCTTTGATGAACGCAACCCGGCGGTAAAACAACTCATGTCGATGGCAATAGAAGCTTGCAAAAAACAGAAAAAATACATTGGTATTTGTGGTCAGGCGCCATCAGATTTTCCGGAAATAACCACCTGGCTGGTAGAGCAAGGCATCGAAAGCATTTCGCTTAACCCGGATTCGATATTGCCAATGTATGACGTGGTATTAAAGGCAGAGCAGAATTTAGTTTAAAAAAGAAAGAATGTTTGAAAGGCATGCTTACATAGAGTCGCTGACAATGATGACTAATTTACGGGGAGTGTAACGGAGCCATGACATCGATTTTTGCTGACGTCTTTACTGAAATTGCGGTACTGCTATTAGTGGCCGCGGTTGTTGGTGCCATTGGTGTACGGTTACGGCAGCCGCTTATCGTCGCTTTTATCGCGGTTGGCATTCTGGTGGGGCCATCGGTTTTTGGTTGGGTGTCGGCAAACGATCAGGTCGATCTGCTGGCGAAACTGGGCATTGCGCTGTTGTTGTTTGTGGTTGGGCTTAAGCTGGATTTACACATTATTCGTTCCATGGGACCAGTCGCGCTGGCCACCGGGCTGGGGCAGGTCTTCTTCACTTCCGTTGTTGGTTACTTTATTGCCATTGCTCTGGGAATGACTCCGGTGACGGCTCTTTATGTGGCGGTGGCACTTACCTTTTCCAGCACTATCATCATTGTTAAGCTGTTGTCGGATAAACGCGAGGTGGACGCACTGCACGGGCGCATCGCTATTGGTTTTCTTATCGTCCAGGATATCGTGGTGGTGTTGGTGATGATTGGGCTGACTGCGCTAGGTGAAGCGGGTGATACGGCTGGCCTGGGTAAGGAGGCGCTTGCAGTTTTGATTAAAGGCGGGTTGTTTATTCTTTTTATTGGCCTGCTGATGCGTTATGTGCTGACACCGTTATTGCATCAACTGGCGCGTTCGCCAGAACTGTTGGTGCTGTTTGCTATTGCCTGGGCGGTGGCGCTGGGCGCCGCGGGCGGGCACCTGGGTTTCAGCAAAGAAGTAGGTGCTTTTCTTGCTGGCGTATCGCTGGCCTCTACGCCTTACCGTGAGGTTATCGGTGCGCGGCTGGTGAGTTTGCGGGATTTTTTGTTGCTGTTTTTCTTTATCGATTTAGGTGCCGGACTGGATCTGGCGATGCTTGGCACACAGGTGGTTCCGGCTATTCTCCTCTCGTTATTCGTACTCATTGGTAACCCGTTAATTGTTATGGCTATTCTGGGTGCTATGGGTTACCGCAAGCGCACCGGGTTTCTGGCAGGTTTGACGGTAGCGCAGATCAGCGAATTTTCCCTGATACTGGGGGCGTTAGGTCTAAGCCTCGGCCATATTGACGCTGCCACCATGGGCCTGATTACCCTGGTGGGGTTGATCACCATTAGTGCATCCACCTATATGATCCTCTACTCACACCCCCTTTATGAGAAGATTTCCCCCTGGTTGGGTGTATTCGAGCGGAAACGGGCGTACCGGGAAGAAGATCAGAGTACGCAAGAAAGTGAATACGATGTCATCCTGTTTGGCCTTGGTCGATTCGGCACCCGAATTGCGCGGGAACTGCGGCAGCGGGGCTATAGGGTTTTGGGTGTAGATTTTGATCCTGAACTGATACACCGGCAGGAAGGGCATGGCTATACAGTGCGCTATGGTGATGTCGAAGACCCGGAATTTCTTATTACCCTGCCACTTAAGCAGGCGCAGTGGGTTTTAAGCAGCTTGCGAGAAACGCCCATTAATCTTGCCCTGTTGCATGGTTTACGGGAACAAGGTTACCGTGGGCAGATAGCGGTTACGGCCCATTTTTCCCAAAATATCGAACAGCTAAAAAAAGCAGGAGCCGACAAGGTGCTGATCCCGTATGCGGATGCTGCCGCCGAAGCTGTTGATAATCTGTTTGATACCACTCCGCCCCTGAAATAGTGGATATTTTTGACGATATAGCAACAAAAACGTTAATTTGCACGGTTTATGCGGGCTCGGTTGTCGTACAGCTGATATTATTTATTTTGAATTTTAAATTGTCCAACGAGCTGCTGTAACTCATTAGCGAGACGTGATAGGTCGGTACTGGCAGCGGTGGTTTGTTCTGCACCTGTTGCCGTTAGTTCAGATATTTGGCTTATATTGACTACATTTTTATTAATTTCTTCAGAAACGGTGCTTTGTTCTTCCGCAGCCGCAGCAATATGGGTATTCATTTCATTAATGCTGCCAACTGCACGGGCAATGGTGTCGAGCGAGTTGGCGGCTTCCTGAGCCATCTCCGCACCTCGTTGCGCCTGAGCCTGGCCACGCTCCATAACACCCACGGCTTGTTTTGAACCACTTTGTAGTTTTTCAATCATGGTTTCAATTTCGGTCGTCGATTCCTGTGTGCGACTGGCAAGGGTTCGCACTTCATCGGCAACCACTGCAAAGCCTCTACCCTGCTCACCAGCTCGGGCGGCTTCAATAGCTGCGTTTAATGCGAGCAAGTTCGTTTGTTCGGCGATGCCTTTAATTACATCAATGACACTGCCGATATTTTCGCTATCTTGCTCAACAGCGTGAATAGCCGTGGCGGCATTTTCTACTTCGCTGGCCAGTTGTTGAATAGCCGCTGCTGTTTGGCTAACAATTTCTTTACCGCTTTGCGCTTCATTGTCTGCACTTGTGGCTGACCCTGATGCATTTTGTGCATTTTGCGCAACTTCCTGAACGGTTGCTGTCATTTCATTAATAGCGGTAGCGACTTGATCCGTTTCTATGCGCTGTTTTTCAACATTGTGAGCGCTGTCCTGAGCCACAGCAGAAACTTCTTCTGACGCGGCTGCTAGTTGTGCAGAAGAACTGTAGACTTGCTGTATTAAGGCTTCAAATTTTTCTAGCATGCGGTTAAAAGCATGGGCCATTTCGCCAAGCTCATCTTTAGATTTAACATTGCTTCGTAATGTGAGATCGTTATTTTCTTCAACGTTTTTCATTGTATCGCTTAAGCGAATAATAGGGCGTGTAATATTATTCGCAAAGAAAAATCCGAGTCCGGCACTAATAGAAGCAATGATAGCAAATAGAATTAAAGAGGCTTTTAAAATAGTATTGCTCAGTGTTTTAACAGGTGCAAAGGCTTCTTGCTCATCAATTTCGCTCATTAAAGCCCAGTTTAGCCCTGGAATTTTAAGGGGTGTATAGGCGGATAAGACACTAATGTCGCGGTAATCATTAAATATTTCAAAACCTGTTTTACCCGCTAAGGCGGCTTTGCTGCCCTGTGTTTCAATTTTTTGTAAGCCAATATTGCTGTCTTTAGCGTCCATAGAAGACAGGGTGTTGTTATTTGTGCCGACTTGTTTCATTAAATTAAGAAAGGCTTTTTTATCTTCTATTAAAAAGCGGCTCATGCTGCGTGCTTTAAAGTCACTGCCAACAAGGTAGGTTTCACCCGAATCCCCAAGGCCAATTTCTTTCCACTTTTTAGCACTGGTCATAATTTCATTAATACGTCCAATTGGCATTTGAAAAATGAGTACGCCGATTCGTTCACCACCTTCAAAGATAGGCGAAGCAATGAAGGAGGCGGCGCCTTCATAGGAGGGTGTGTAGGGTTTAAAGTCTATTAAAATAACATCGTTTGCGGCTAGCTTATTGGCGGCATGAAAGGCCTCACCAATGCCGGTTTTGGCATAAGGGCCATCAATTAACGATGTTGTGAAATCCAGCTCTTTAAAAACGGAATACATAATATCACCGGTTTCAGCATCGGCCAGAAAAATATCATAATATTCAAACTCTTCAAGAAATTGCCGAAAAGCAGGATGGTATTGGCTGTGGATTCTGCTGTATCGGGAGCCATCCTTTGGATCAACCAATTTGTGTTTATTGCCCAGCGGATTAGGGTTATTTTGAATATAGTGATACTGCAAGGCAATAGACTGACCATCCAGTTGTTTTAGTAAACCCATAACGTCGATAGTTTTACCATTATTTAAATTGCTGTATTCTTTGCCAAACTCATTTTTGTAATATTTAGCAATCTCATTTCGCATTTTATTAATGTCAGCATTTTCATCAACAAAATCATAAGAGCGTTTAAACTCAGTCATTGCGGTGATAGTCATACGGCTATTGGACAGTGAAGTGGACCCCATCCCTGAGACAGTTATTTGCCTTTTATAAGTGATAATTCCTGTTCATTGTTATGCTGCTTTCGGCAGTCCCGAAG
>QIKU01000009.1 GCA_003232015.1 Gammaproteobacteria bacterium | reverse complement strand
CCAGACTGGCATACTGTCACGGCTGGCAATGATTCTTGATGAATTTAAAATAAATATAATTTCAGCCAAAATTGCTACGTATGGTGAGCGCATAGAAGATATCTTTAATATTACAAATGCGCATGACAAGAAACTTTCTGAGACTGAACAACAGAAACTGGCTGACAACATATGCAGCCAGCTTGACCCGAAACTTTAAAATGAAACCCCATCCACAACTTCGTCAGCATACGCATCCAGCAGCCGATCAATATTTACATCCTCCAACCCTATAGCTTTAAACAGAGACAAACAAAGAGAATCTTTTTTAATCAGCTCCCTTTTGGATTCATAAGCGATTAAAACCGATGCCAGCTTAAGAATAACCAGTTGCTTGTCTGCTTCTGTTTTGACTTCAGTTGGAATCTTTCTTTTATAATAACCGTCCAGAACCTCCAGCGTGGCTTGCGGCAAGCGCAGCTTTTCCAGCGTTAATGCCGTGACATCTGCACGATTCAGACCAAAATAATAAAATTCCTCATCTTCAATCGCTATCCGTTTTTCCTTTGCCTGTGCAACAACAGTTTCATATTCATCAGCAAAATTGGTACTTAAAACAAAGCCACCAATTTCAGACATCATTGCCGTTAGTTCAACCTCATCGGCAAGCTTACGGGAAATATTTCGCGCCAGCAGCTTTGCCATAAGAGACAGGCGCTTTGATTTTTCCCAAAGCATTTCTTTCGCAGGATTACCTGGCTCACAATACGAACGCATTGTACAAATTAATATAGCGGATTTAACAATATCCACTCCTAGCAAGTTCATTGCCTGACGAACATTGGTTGTTTCAATATGCCGACGATAGATCGGAGAATTCGCATATTTAATTAAAATTCCCATCAACATGGGATCGGAAGATAAAATTGATTCAAGCTCTTTAAATTTTAAATCTTTTGCATTAATAAGCTCTAATGCTTTCATTCCCTGCTGTGAAACAGTGGGAAGTTTTAATGCTTGTAGTGATACTGACTTACCTGGCTCTTTAACTGCCGACTCGCTCATAAAATCCAACTTATATTTTAAAGGTTGGCAAGCTGAGTTATTAAAACTCGCTTGCTTGAATAAACTCAAGGCCATTACCATCCGGATCACGACAAAACAGTGCCTGCCGTCCTGAACGACTCATTGTAAAGTGAATACCGGAACACTCTAAAAGTTTAGCTAACTTTTCCACCGAATCCACCTCAACGGCAATATGTCGGTCACAACCGGCATGTGCCGGCCTATCTATTTGAATCGCTTTTAATTTTTCATGATCGGCTAATTCCATTAGATGGAGCTGCTGCGCACCCAGACTATACCACCTGCCGGGATGCTCCAGATCAGGGCGTGACTCATCTGCTAACAATCCAAGTAGTCCTTCATAAAATTCAATAGCTTGAGACAAATCACTCACCAAAATGGTGCAATGCAATAAGCGCGTGACCTTAATCATCGGCTCTTTTTCCTTTATCAAGCGACACATATAAACCCGCTGCTAAAATCAAACCACCCCCCAGCCATTCTCTTGCCGCCATCGTTTCCCCAATAATTAAATAAGCTGATATGGCACCCACCGCCACTTCAAATAACAAAATAACAGCTGACTGTTGCACCGGTAAATGCGACACGCCAAAAGCAACCGTCAACGTCATAACAACAACCATAATGGCACCAATAGCAAAAGCAATAAATAAAGTCGCCGGTTCCACTTTACCTAAAGGCACCTGCAATACCGCAATTAACACCAGAGAAACAACCAATACCCCATACCAGCCAACTATTGCTTTTGTGCGAGGCGAAATGGTTTGTGCCATTCGCATAATCACATTGGTAACAGCAAAGGCCATACCGGAAGAAAGTGCCAGCCAGTCCGAAAGTTTAGTTGGCCAGGGGTAATCCATGTCGGCCGACCATAACATAATCAACATTCCAGCCAAAGCCACCACCAGAGCTACAAAATTTTGCCACGCTAAATACTCTTTAAGAATAAAACGTGCCAGTAAAATAGCCCAAATAGGTGACATATAAAAAAGCAGCAGCACACGTACGACTTCACCATCAATTATTGCCAGAAAAAAAGCAATATTTGTCCAACCGGCAAAAACAGCCAGTGCACACATTAATAGCGGCCGGGTTCGAATCTCACTAAAGCTTTGTTTAAAATAAGGAATAAAATAAACACAAGTACCTATATAAATAAGCAGCGTTGCCCAAAGGCCGTCAACCCCTTGAGAGTCAAGCCAACGTAATGGATACCAGAATACCCCCCATAAGGTTGCGGCAACCAACAAGCTCAATGATGCAGCCAATGCTGTATTTTTCATTCTAAACATATTGAATTATTTCTTTTATTTTTCTGTCATCTAAAGATAACACGCAATATAATGCGTATTACCTCACTATATAACAAACACGATAATGAATCCTGACCTTAACTCTCTATACCCCTATCCTTTTGAAAAACTCAATGCGCTAAAAAAAGGGATTACTCCCCCCGCTTCATTAACACACATTGCTTTATCGATAGGTGAACCTAAACACCCTGCACCCCGTTTTGTTTTTGATGAACTGACCCGACAACTCCCTGCACTGGAAAAATACCCGCTAACAAAAGGGTTACTGGCATTAAGGACAAGTATTGCAAATTGGCTAACACGCCGCTTTAAACTAACACAAAACGCACTCGATCCAGAAAAACACATCTTGCCCGTTAATGGCACCCGTGAAGCACTGTTTGCGTTTGCTCAAGCCGTTATTGATCGCAACAAAAACCCGCTTGTGATTATGCCCAACCCCTTTTACCAGATTTATGAAGGTGCCGCGTTACTCGCTGGTGCCACGCCCTACTATTTAAATACCACAGCGGAAAATAATCACTTACCAGATTTAACCACTATCCCCGAAGGCGCGCTCAAGCGTTGCCAGTTGCTTTACCTGTGCAACCCCAGCAACCCAACCGGTACGGTTATGTCACTCGGTTACCTGAAACACGCAATTAAACTGGCACAACAATACGATTTTATTATTGCCGCCGATGAATGTTATTCAGAAATTTATTTTGACGAAAGCACGCCACCGGCCGGACTCTTACAGGCCGCAGCCGAAATGGGCTTAACTGATTTTAAACGCTGCGTGGTGTTTCATAGTTTATCCAAGCGTTCCAATCTGCCCGGTTTGCGTTCCGGCTTTGTTGCTGGGGACGCAAGCGTTATGACTGGCTTTTTAAAATACCGCACCTACCACGGCAGCGCCATGCCTTATCACCACCAATATGCCAGCATTAAAGCATGGCAAGACGAGCAGCATGTTATCGACAACCGTAAAGAATATACGAAGAAATTTGATGCCGTCATTCAAATTTTATCGCCGGTTATTGATGTTTCCTTACCTGATGCCGCCTTTTACCTCTGGTTAAAAATTCCGGCCAAATACAACCTGGATGACACTGCTTTTGCTCGAAACTTATTTGAGCAACAGAATGTCACCGTCCTCCCTGGGCAATTTTTGTCCCGCGAAACCGACAGCGGTAACCCCGGCGCGCAGCATATACGCATTGCACTGGTTGCCCCTATCGAAGAATGCATTGATGCTGCCAACAGAATAAAACAGTATTTGCAAACCTTATAACCTTATTTAATTAGCCATAAAGCCTTATATTCAGGTATAATACGTCATCATTTTTAATGGCGCGCGCAAGCCGAACCAAATTACGGAGTAAAGAATGAGCGACATCAAAAGCATTATTGAAAGCGCATTTGAGAACAGAGCAGAAATCACCCCCCGCACCGCCGACACGATTGTAAAAGAAGCCGTTAACGAAGCAATGAGCATGCTTGACAGTGGCGAAGCCCGTGTTGCCGAGCCTAAAGATGGCGACTGGGTTGTTAATGAGTGGTTAAAAAAAGCGGTTTTACTCTCGTTCCGCATTGAAGATAACGAATTTATGAAGGGCGGCTTTACCAACTACTACGATAAAGTTCCGTCAAAATATGCCGATTTTAATTCCCGTGAATTCCGCGCAAGCGGCGTGCGCGTTGTACCACCGGCAACGGTACGCAAAGGGGCTTATATTGCTTCCGGCACCGTTTTAATGCCATCTTACGTCAATATCGGCGCTTATGTTGATTCCGGCACCATGGTCGATACCTGGGCAACCGTGGGCTCATGTGCTCAAATCGGCAAAAATGTGCACTTATCCGGTGGCGTTGGCATTGGTGGTGTACTGGAGCCATTACAAGCTGCACCCACCATTATTGAAGACAATTGCTTTATCGGCGCACGTTCCGAAGTAGTCGAAGGCGTCATTGTTGAAAAAGGTTCGGTTATTTCAATGGGCGTTTACATTGGCCAGAGTACCCGAATTTATAACCGCCTCACCGACGAAGTAACCTATGGCCGCATCCCTGCCGGCTCGGTTGTTGTGTCTGGCAACCTGCCGTCTAGCGATGGCAAATACAGCCTGTATTGCGCTGTTATCGTAAAGCAAGTGGACGAAAAAACACTGAGCAAAGTTGGCATTAACGCGTTACTGAGAGATATTTAAATTATGACGACCCTTTATGGCATTAAAAATTGTGACACCGTAGTCGAAGCACGCAAGTGGCTTGAAAAAAATGAAATCAGCTATGAATTTCATGACTTTACCGATGACGGTGTGCCCGATGAATCACTCGACCAGTGGGTAAAGTCCATCGGCTGGGAAACCTTACTTAACCGCCGCAGCACCACCTGGCGTAAACTGCCCGATCACCAAAAAGTGAACCTGGACGCAGAAAAAGCCAAAGAGATTATGCAGCAACAACCATCCATTATAAAAAGACCCGTTATTGAGCATGCCACTAAATGCCATGCTGGTTTTAGTGATGCATTTTACAAACACTTATTTCAATTATAAAACATAAACATCGTCCAGATTCCCGCAACGTGCGGGGATCTCGGTTTAACAAATAGAAGCGATAAAGATAATGTCGTCGACTCTGGAACTTACCAAACAACTTATAGCGCAAGCTTCAGTAACACCAGACGATGCAAACTGCCAGAACATTATTGCCGAGCGTTTAAAAGCCATCGGCTTTAATATTGAAAACCTCAACTACGGCGATGTTTTAAATCTATGGGCAGTAAAAAGCGCAACCAAAGGTAAGACTAAACCCCTGTTTGTTTTTGCCGGCCATACCGATGTGGTTCCCACCGGCCCTGAAGAAAACTGGCGCTTTCCGCCGTTTACGCCCACCATTGATAACGGCAAACTCTATGGCCGAGGCACCGCCGATATGAAAGGCTCAGTTGCCGCTATGGTGACCGCCTGTGAACGTTTTTATAAAACCCACCCAAACATTGACGGCAGCGTTGGCTTTTTAATTACCAGTGACGAAGAAGGCCCGGCAACCGATGGCACCGTAAAAGTCATTGAACACTTAAGCGCGCAGCAAATTAAAATCGACTGGTGTTTAGTGGGTGAGCCGTCCAGCACAAACCAGATGGGCGACGTGGTTAAAAATGGCCGCCGTGGCTCACTCGGTGCCGAATTAAAAGTAAAAGGTAAACAAGGCCATGTGGCCTACCCGCATCTGGCCAAAAACCCGATACACGCCTTTGCCGATGCCATGAGCGAACTCACCAATACACAATGGGATAATGGCAACGACCATTTCCCACCCACCACCTTCCAGATAAGCAATATCCACAGCGGCACCGGTGCAACCAATGTTATCCCAGCAGATATTGATGTAGTGTTTAACTTCCGTTTCTCAACCGAAACGACGTCAGAAAGACTTCAGCAAAGAGTTGAAGCTATTTTAAATAAATACGATTTTGAATATGACTTAAAATGGATTTTATCCGGCCAGCCTTTTTTAACCGCCAAAGGCAAATTGTTAGACGCAGCAAGTAACGCCATTAAAAAAGTCATCGGCATTAAAACTCAACTGTCCACCGCAGGCGGTACATCCGATGGCCGTTTTATTGCCCCCACCGGTGCGCAAGTTCTTGAACTCGGGCCGCTTAATGCCACTATCCATCAAGTCGATGAGCATGTGGATGTTAAAGAGTTAGAACAACTATCTGAAGTTTATGAACAAATTCTTGTTGAATTGTTTGTTAATTAGCCTGAACCTGGGGTAAAAACTTACATCATTCCCTCATGCTTTAGTGAAAATGGCGCTATTTCTTAGTACCCCTTTATATTTTTGCTTTTTATTTGTCACCACCCCCTTTATATTGTGTATATAATAAATTTAATTAGCAAAACAAGCTAAAAAGATTTAACATACCATTAAGGTCAAGTATTATTAAATAATAATAGATATAGGTGTAAGTTACTGATAAATAAAGATAAATACTGAACTCGGTCGAAATAATAAATTACAAAAAAAGAAGAACATCGACTGTACTGGGGGAGTACCTAAGATATGAAAAAAGAGATATGAAAAAGCATTTTCCGCTGTATAAAAACCAAAATATACTCTGCAAATCAAAATCTTACACACTTTTAAATACAGTTATTTATAGCCATGTAAATAAAGAGAAGGTTTTAATTATTCATGACTTCACAAGAAAATAACCCCGCATTAGATCCTCAAGATGCAAAGCCCATTATCACAACGGGCAGTGCGGCCTTTCAGGCCCAGTATGCTTTGCGTGATATTTCTGCCGGTTTTATTACAGGTTCAATGGCCATCCCTTTATCGATTGGTATTGCCATCATGTCGGATTATCCAATCAAGGTTGGCTTAGCGACAGTTGCATTTGCCTGTCTGGTTGGCTGGCTCAATGCCTGGATCAGACCCGGAAACTACATTGGTTCACCTGGCATCGCTGCCGGTTTAGCACCCGTTTTAGCTTTAGGTGTTGCCTCCTTCGGAGTGCAGAACATGGCTTTTTGTATTTTCGTCACATCGATAATGCAGGCAATAATATGGAAATATAACTGGCAAAAATACCTGCTTATAGCTGTACCGGTTTATCTGGTAGAGGGGCTGTTAGCCGGTATTGGCTTAAAAATTCTCGTCAAATTTCTTGCCTTTACCTATGAAATACCAGAAGCAGAAGCAGAAGCCACTGCATCTGCTGGTTTCTGGAGCAGTGCTCGAATACAAATGTTTTTAATATCAGCAATTAGCCTTGCTGGCTTCTTATATATGTTTTCCAAATTTAAGAACACTAAACCGGCTGTGCCCTACTTTGTTCTCATCGTAGGTGGTGTGGTTCTAGCGCAAATTATAAACGTCCCCATGATCTACGTTGAAGATGTTGAACTTAGTCTTCGCTTGCCGCTCCCCACCGATGTCACTTTTATGTTATTCGTTTATATGATGCTTTTCTGCCTTATGCTTGCTGTCATTGATGTGATTGAACAAGTAATGAGTAATGCGGCAATTGAAAAAATCGACCCTTTAAAACGCAAATGTAATAGCAATAATAGTTTGCTCGCTATCTGGATTGCCAACATGGGGTCAAGCTTTTTTGGTGGTATGACCAACCTGGATGGCCTGGCAAAAAGTACCACCAACAAACTGGCCGGTGCTTATACTAAGTTTTCTGTTTTAATTATCGGTAGCTTTGTTTTATTTTTTACATTTAATACCCAATATCTCGACTACCTTCCCAAGTTTGCATTAGCCGTTATTATGATATTTACTGGCTGGAAAATGATTGCAGGCCTTGGGCATGTCATTCATCATGGCCCTTATGCATTAATGCTGGCCATTTTATGCGGTGCACTCGTTTATCAGGTGGGTATTTTTGAAGGCCTGTTAATTGCGATGGCAACCCACGGCATTGTTCACTATCTCATTTATAGCAAACAGGAAAAAATGCCCGGCAAAGCCATTATTAGACGCTATATTGATAATATTAAGGAACAGAGTAAGAGTGCAATAGACTAGCCATCAGCTTAGCTTATCGGCAATTCAAAGAAGTAAGTTATTACGCACACAAAACAAGCTCTACTTTGACTTACCCACTGAAGCTATTTGCCAGCTTATATTTTATTTTATCTTGCCTTCCTTTCGGTCTTGAACAAAAGAGGGAAGACCCGTTTGTTTGACCATTAAAACTAAATGGCTCGCAAAAGTTTGCCGTCTCGACCACGATTAATCACATGGTAAGTGGCATTTTCATATTCGATTCTTTCAGGCCTTGGCATTTAATAATGCAGCGTGTTAAGTATTGTTATACAAGTGATTTTACCCCTTTTATTTTTTTACAAATGTGTAGGACTCTGAATCATAACTATACGCTACAGGTAGTTTATATCGTTCGATTTGCTCAAATATATACTCTGGTAAAACATCATCATATTCCCAAGCATATTCTAGCAAGGTCGTATCCCACCAGTCATTTACTAATGGCTCAATTATTTTGAAACAGTACTCAAACACAAGTGCTGAAAAATCTTCATCTGGAGTGGCAAAATGAATAATTTGGTTTCTGACTTTACCAAATTTGGCATAGAGTTCTTTATTTGGTATCTGGCATGCTGTTGTGACCCACAGTCTTTCTGGTAACTCGGTATATGTTATTGTATGACCATGCTCAAGCAAATCATCAAACTTTATGACTCCGTTTTTTACTTTTGCATGTTTCGGTAGTTTTTCAAAAACTAGGTATGGATGTTCCTGTACGATCCTAGATTTAAGAATAATTTCAAATCCACTAGCGACATGAACCATAGACATTGCATGTTTGAATTTCGTGTCTTCAGCAAAGGAACACTCATACAAACCTTTCCCAATCTGCATTAGCCCGAATTGAGCCATGTTATTAGACAATTGAAATTTATCTTGTATTACATCATGCGTGTTTTTTCCACTAAGGCCATGAAAAAAACCTATTGAATAAGCCTCTAACGGATCTTTATGTCGCCTAACGCCTTTTTGGCTATATTCTAGCTCTTTTATAAATCCGTTAATATCAAAGCTAACATTTCTATTTTGACCATTTTTAAATCCTGCTTCATATGCACATGCAGCGCATTTATGTCTTCCTGTACCACCTTGACTTATGGGTAGACCAACTATGATTTTATCAGTTTCTGTATGGTCATTG
>QIKU01000060.1 GCA_003232015.1 Gammaproteobacteria bacterium | reverse complement strand
TCTGTAAAAGTGGGCGAGATTGTTTCTTACCGCTATGATGGTAAATTAAAAGGTCGCTGGCAAACTGGTGTGGTGCGTTGGATAAAATCAGATTCCAGAAAGGTACTGGATATCGGTATTATGGATATTGCAAAATCTGCGGTACCGGTTGCGGTTAAAGCCATGAGTGGCATAGGCAAGGGAACGGATTATTTTCGTTCTTTGCTTATCCCCTTTCAATTTTCGCTAAAACAAACACGTAGTATTATTTTACCGGCTAATATCTATGATATTAATACGGTACTGGTTGTTAATTTAGGCAAGCGTATGTTTCATATTCGTTTAACGCGCTTGCTGTTATTTACAACTGCGATTAATCAGTATGAGTTTGATATTCTGGAAGCGCCCAAGCAGCATGCGCAGGTGCATTAGGGGCTGTTGATCTTTCATCTATTGCCTGATTTTGGCTAATTTTAGCCCTGCCTGCGTTATTTTTTACTATCAATGGAGTGCATTGATACGTAAAAAATGCCTTGTCAGGACTTAAATTTTCTCAAAATCAGCCTAACATCTGAAAGATCAACAGCCCCTAGTTGAATCTTATTTATTAAATTCATTAATCACATCAATTTGGGTCGCATACCAGTAAGGCGATTCTTCAATATCGCCCACACCTTTTTGCAAGGCTACTCTAGCCTGAGTATAGAGTCTTTTATTGTTTAACTGTAAACTGACCCAGATTAATATTGCAGATGGCGATGGTAGCGGACTATCTTCAAGCACCGCTTTACCGATAGTGTATTTTATTAAAGGTTTTTCTGACAGATACCAGCCGTCTTTTTTGTAAAAGCGTTGCCATGCCTGTGTTGCAAGCTTAATGGCAAAATTCTTTGCAGTTGCATTGTTTGTTAATAGTGCATAATCAAGCACTCCTTTAGCAACTAAAGCATAGTCTTCAAGCCCGGCTGTACCAATGGAAATGGCTGTGTTATTTTTTCGTTTAATAGAACGATACAGTGTGTTGTTTTGCCATAGTTGTGTCGATATAAATTGATAAAGCTGCGTGGCAGTTTTCGTAAAGCTGTTATTGCCAGTTTGTTTTGCACCTGTAGAAAATGCCTGTAAGGCGAGCCCCAGCCATGCTGCAACCGGCTTTTTATCGATGGGGCAGTTCTGGATATTACGTATCTTTTTTAGTTTTATTTTTGCTGAATTAATTAAAGCCTTAACACGTTTAATATTGATATTATATTGCTTTGCAATATCAGTCGCCGGTTTAACCTGTATAAGGTGGTAGCCACTTTCAAGGGCATCATTACTTACCAGTTTCCAGTGATCTTTTACTATTTTATATTGCTCTGTGGTTAAGTATTTTTTTAGGTCACCTTGCTGCCAAATATAACAACCACCTTCAATGCCTTTTTTATCGACAGAAGAAATACTTGCAGCAATCACGCCAATATTTGATGCCATATCTGTTTGCATAAATTGCAGTGTTTCAATAGCAATGGCTCGGTAATCGGCACGATTAAATACTTTTGCAGATTCAAAATAAAGAATGGCCAGTTGAGCATTATCATAAAGCATTTTTTCAAAGTGAGGTATTTGCCAGTTTGGGTCGACTGTGTAGCGAAAAAAACCACCGTTGATCTGATCGTACAAGCCTTGTCGCGCCATGCTATCCAGGGTGGTGATTAAAAATTCCTGCCATTTTATTTTTTTATAGGGCTTAATCTTTTCTGTTTGTGTAATGTGCAGCAAGGCAAGTAACTGAGGTACTGAAGGAAATTTATTTTGCTGGCCAAAGCCACCCTGCATTTCATCAATAAGTTCTTCTGTTTGGGATAAAAATTGCTGGTTTAAAAACTTTGTGGTATTGGTTGTTAGTTTGTTCTGTGAGCTGTTTTGTTGTTGTGCAATAAGCTGAGTAGTTGCCTGTTTTGCAATATCCTTTAGGTGGTTGCTGTCTTCAGACCATTGCTTTTCAAGATTAGTTACCACCTGGGTAAAGTTGCTGGCAGGGAGGTAGGTCATACCAATAAGAGGATAACCCTCGGGGGTAATAAAGACATTAAGTGGCCAGCCGGCATGGCCTTGCGTCCTTTCGACAAAATCGATTAAGCGTGCATCCAGCGCGGGGTTTAATTCACGGTCAACTTTTACTGGGATAAAAAATTGGTTAAGCAGTTTGGCGATTTTTTTATTTTTATAACTTTCACGCTGCATCACATGACACCAATGGCAGGAAAAGTAGCCGCTGGAAATATAGATCAGTTTATTTTCTTTTAATGCGCGCTTAACGACAGATTCATTCCAGTCCTGCCATTGCACTGGATCGGTGGCGTGTAAGGCTAAATAAGGTGAGGCGTGATTTTTCAGCTGGTTTGTTATTGGTTTTGCGGCAGCGGTTGGCGATAAAAGTAACCCGCCCAGAAAGAGTAAAGCGGTTAAATAATGGTGAGTTAATTTTTTAATAATCATAGGGCTGTTAACACGTTATTTGATTTATTGGACAAGCAAAAAAGGCATCTGTTCTGATTATAACGCGTGAACCCGGGTTTTGTTCAGGCTTTCGGGATTTAAAAAGTAGCTTAGTCAGGATGCTAGTTTTTGCTGTCCTTGTCAGTGGGGTTTAGGGCATCTTCCTCCGCCATGGCTTTATTAAATTCATTGTCCATTTCTGCTTCGGATAATTCTTTTTCTTCGGCTTCAAGTTCCTGCTCGCGTTCCTTGCGCATTTTCAAAATCATACGGGAAAACAAAACGCCAACCTCAAATAACAACCACATTGGAATGGCGAGCATGACTTGTGACACAATATCAGGTGGGGTAAGTAACATACCGAAAACGAAAGCACCAACAATAATATAGGCGCGTTTTGCAACCAGTTTATCCGGGGTTGTCCAGCCGATAATCACCAGAATAATGGTGGCGATAGGCACCTCAAAAGCAATACCAAAAGCAAAGAATAGTTTAAGAACCAGATCCAGATAATCTGTAATATCCGGTAATACAGTAACCCCTGTGGGTGCCATGCTGGTTAGGAATGCAAATATGATTGGGAAAACCACATAGTACGCAAAGGCCATGCCGGCATAAAACAGCATGATGCTGGAAAACAGTAACGGGTAGGCGAGGCGCTTTTCATGTTTATAAAGGCCGGGGGCAATAAAGGCCCATGCCTGATAAAGCAAAAATGGCATACCAATAAAAATAGAGGTCACCAGTGCCAGTTTAAATGGCGTTAAGAAGGGTGCGGTTGTTTTTGTTGCGATCATGGTACTGCCTTCGGGCAAGGCTTCCATAATGGGGGCGGCAATAAATTGATAAATATCGTTAGCAAAAAAGAACAGGCCAGAAAATATAACCAGTACAAATAGCACGCTGCGTAAAAGGCGGTCTCGCAATTCAACAAGGTGCGATAAGAACGGGATTTCAGCTTTTGACTTTGCTTGTGATGGATCAGATTTTTTCATGTGTTGCTTTTGTCTGTCGCATCGTCAGGTAGAGTGTCCGTTTTGGATTTGTCATCATTAGGGGTGTTGTCAGCTATGGGTATGGTTTCAGCCGTTTTTGCCTGCGTTGGTATATCATCATCAACCGCGCTGACTAAATAGCCGGGATCATCATCTTCTTCGAGTGTGAATTGATCGGTGTTCATGATTTGTTTTAATTCATCTAAACCGGCATCACGTTCAATGGCTTGCTTGATTTCTTCTGCACGCATTTCTTTTTGCACGTCCTGTTTTACATTGGCAATAAAGTAGCGTGCTTTACCCACCCATTTACCGGCACTGCGCGCAATGCCGGGTAATTTATCCGGACCGATCACGACCAGTGCAACAATCATGATGATGCCTAATTCCCAAACGCCAATATCAAACATAGTGAGTTAAATTTTACGTGTGACAGTAAAGTCGTTAGACTTTGTCTGATTCTTTAGACTTAGTCACTTCGCCTTCAATAACGTCGCTTTCTTTCTTTTCGATATTTCCTTTTTCTTCATCTTTCATTGATGAACGAAAACCTTTGACTGCAGCACCAAGGTCAGTACCGACATTCTTCAGACGTTTTGCGCCAAAAAGTACCAACACAATCAGTAAAATAATAATTAATTCTGTAACACCAAAACCCATGTTCTTACTCCATCTTTAATTTAGTGAACTATTATATAGTATATGGACTAGTCTTTGATACGTTTTGCTTTCTCTTCTAATCCTGAGAGTCCAAATCGGCGGTCGAGTTCATTTAGCACGTCATTTGGGCTAAGACCTTGATTTGCAAGCAAAACCATACAGTGAAACCACAGATCAGCGGTTTCGCAGATAATTTTGTCGGCATCGCCATCTTTTGCCGCCATAACGGTTTCGGTCGCTTCTTCACCAATTTTCTTTAAAATGCTGTCGAGCCCTTTATCGTACAAGCTGGCGACATAAGAGCTGTCGGGGTCGGCATTTTTACGTTCTTCGAGCACTTGCGCGAGTTGTTGTAATATATTATCCATGGTCGTTAGTGTAAACCACTGAAGGCATGAAGGGCAGGGCGTTTTTTTATTTATTATAAATGCTGTTGGGATTTTTTATTACCGATTCAACGTCAACCCACTGGCCATCTTTTAATTCTTTATAGAAACAGTTGTGTCGGCCGGTATGGCAGGCAATGCCACCAAGTTGTTCGACTTTCAATAAAATTACGTCATTGTCACAATCCAGGCGAATGGATTTTAAGGTTTGTACGTGGCCGGATTCCTCACCTTTGCGCCAGAGTTTATTGCGCGAGCGTGACCAGTAAATAGCACGGTTTTCCGTAACCGTGAGTTCGAGTGCTTCGCGGTTCATCCAGGCCATCATCAGGATTTTAGCTGTACCGGTTTCCTGAGCAATTGCGGGAACCAGGCCGTTTTTATCCCATTTAATTTCATCCAGCCAGTTGTTTGACATTATTGTGACTCTATTTGATTTTAAAGGGGTCAGAGCCCTTTAAAGCAGAATTTTGTTAAGGTGGTTTTAAAGGGCTCTGACCCCTTTAAAATCAGCACCGTAAAATACTCACAGTCTAACTTCTATCCCCGCATCGGCCATATGTTGCTTGGCTTCCCCTACGGTAAATTCACCAAAGTGGAAAATACTGGCTGCGAGCACCGCATCGGCTTTGCCTTGTTTTACACCGGCGACCAGGTGATCCAGATTACCAACGCCCCCTGATGCTATCACGGGTACGGGAACAGCCTCGCTGATGGCGCGGGTAAGTTCTAAATCGAAGCCAATTTTAGTGCCGTCTCTGTCCATGCTGGTTAATAAAATTTCACCGGCACCATAGTGCACCATTTTAATTGCCCATTCGACAGCGTCAATGCCGGTTTCTTTGCGGCCACCGTGGGTAAAAATTTCCCATTTCTTTGGTTTGCCTTTTTTGCTGACGCACTTTGCATCGATGGCGACGACAATGCATTGTGAGCCAAATTTTTCTGCGGCTTCTTTTACAAATTCGGGGTTAAATACGGCTGCGGAATTAATGCCAATTTTATCGGCACCGGCATTAAGCATACGGCGAATATCTTCGACAGTCCGAATGCCACCCCCGACCGTGAGTGGAATAAAAACTTGACCGGCAACCTGTTCAACCACATGCACCATGGTGTCACGGTTATCCGAGGTGGCCGTGATATCTAAAAAGGTGATTTCGTCCGCACCTTCAAGATCATAACGACGAGCGATTTCGACTGGGTCACCGGCATCGCGGATATCAACAAACTGCACACCTTTGACAACGCGGCCATCTTTAACGTCTAAACAGGGGATAATGCGCTTTGCTAAGGACATAATTTGGGCTCTTGATTTTAATATTGTTTAACCGGTCAATTCATCCGACAACTTCTGTGCTTCGGCAAAATCAAGTGTACCTTCGTAAATGGCTCGACCGGTAATTGCACCGCTGATGCCCTCATCCTGCACGGCACACAGTGCTTTGATGTCATCAATATTAGTGATACCGCCAGAGGCAATAATCGGGATATTAACCGCCTGAGCAAGTTTGACAGTGGACTCGACATTGACGCCGGTCATCATGCCATCACGGCCAATGTCGGTATAAACAATGGCAGCCACGCCATCGGTTTCAAAATGTTTGGCCATGTCGATAACGTCGTGTTTGGAGAGTTTTGACCAGCCATCAATCGCCACTTTACCGTTTTTTGCGTCCAGGCCGACAATGATATGGCCGGGAAACTCAAGGCAGATATCATTAACAAAATGCGGTGCGCTAACAGCTTTGGTGCCAACAATCACATATTGTACGCCAGCATCGAGATAGGTCTGGATAGTGTCTTCATCGCGAATACCGCCACCAATTTGAATCGGCAAATCCGGGAAGGCTTCGGCAATTTCATGTACCACGCTCGCGTTAACCGGCTTGCCAGCAAAGGCGCCGTTTAAGTCAACAATATGTAAACGGCGAGCGCCTTGTTCGACCCACTGGGCGGCAATGGCGACGGGGTCATCTGAGAATATGGTTTCATCTTCCATACGGCCCTGGCGCAGGCGTACACATTTTCCGTCTTTTAAATCAATGGCTGGGATAATTAACATGATGGTTTCTTTCTTATGATGGGTTCTTTATGTTTTTGATAGATGATTTTAAGTTAAGTATGGTTTAGAGTTTTCCATTCCAGTTAAGGAAATTGGTATACAGTTGCAAACCGGCATGCTGAGATTTTTCGGGGTGAAACTGTGTTGTAAAAATATTGTCTCTGGCAATGCTGACACAAAACTCAAATCCGTATTCACTGGTGGCTGCGATAAGTTGCGTATCATCTGGTTGAGTATAATAGCTATGCACAAAATAGAAACGTGCACAGTCCGAAATATTATGCCACATCGGGTGGTCGATGCGTTGCTGCACCTGGTTCCAGCCCATATGCGGTATTTTTAAGTCAGTAATGGCGTGTTCTTTAAAAAGGGAGGCAAAGCTGTGGACGTGGCCATCAAAAACCCCCAGGCATTCAGTCCCTTCATTTTCGTCACTGTTTTCCAGTAAGGCCTGCATGCCGACACAGACACCTAAAAAAGGGGTGCCTGCGGCAATCACTTCGCGGACAATTTTATCCACTCCGAGGCGGTTAATTTCACCCATGCAGTCACGGATAGCACCCACGCCCGGCAATACCACATGATCGGCGGCCAGAATAGTATCGTGGTCGTGGGTTACAAGCACGCGGGTATTTGTTTGTGTGGACTCACTAGCATGCTCAAGGGCTTTAGCAACAGAATGAAGGTTCCCCATTCCATAATCAATAACGGCAACGGTGTTCATAGCATTTTATTTGTTTTCATAAAATAGACAGGATTTTATCGAACTATGTTATTGCGAGGAAGGGGATAAAAAGAGTGTTTTTATCTTCCTTCATCACAATAACGTTTTTATAAGCTACCTTTTGTCGATGGCATTATGCCAGACATGCGCGGATCATCTTCCAATGCCATACGCATGGCACGGCCAAACGCTTTAAAAATAGTTTCGGCAATATGGTGCGCATTATTGCCTTTTAAACAGTCAATATGCAGCGTGACATTGGCGTGGTTAATAAAGCCCTGGAAAAATTCGTGGATTAAGTCCACATCGAATGCACCGATCATCCCGCGTGGGTAATCTGCGCTGTACTCCAGACCGGGGCGACCTGAAAAGTCGATCACTACGCGTGACAAAGCCTCATCCAATGGTACATAAGCGTGCCCATAGCGGCGAATGCCTTTTTTGTCACCCAGTGCGGCCGTCATGGCCTGGCCTAAAGTAATGCCAATGTCTTCGACAGTGTGGTGCGCGTCGATGTGTAAATCACCCTTGGCTTGAATGTCTAAATCAAATAAACCGTGGCGTGCAACTTGATCCAGCATGTGTTCTAAAAACGGTACGCCGGTATCGAAGTTTGCTTTGCCTGTGCCATCTAAATTAAGCTTAACGGCAATTTGGGTTTCCAGCGTATTGCGTTCAATGCTGGCTGTGCGAGCACTGGATTGACTCACTGACATGGTATTTTCCTGTTTAAATAGATGCTTAAGGGTACAAGCATACCGTATTTATCGTCTTTATTACCATAGTTATTGCGGGAGGGAATATAAAAACCCGGTGATCGCAATGGCCGCCGGGTTTAAGCAGGTCGTCGTTATATATTTTGTGATGGCTAATAAGAACGCGTAAACATAAGACTGTAACCTGAATCGGGGCTGCTATTTGTAAAGCCATTTAAAATCGAGACGGTGGCTGCCCAGTTGTTTGCTACTTTCCAGTTAACAAAGGCACTGGCCTGTTTAAAGTCATCGCTACCTGCAATGAGGGATTGGCGATAGTCGTAACTGATCCCAAGTGAGCTTGAGGTGCTGGTTTTAAACATGAGCCCCACGGCACCGTAAGGGACATCTTCGTAAGTATAATTTGCCGAATCGCCAGTGAAGACATAGCCCAGAGTGAAGAACGGGGAAAGAGTATTGTTCATACCAAGCACGCCATCAAATTGCAGATAGTAATCATTTTCTCCTGTACCAAGACCTTTATCGGCATCGGCGGTACCGAATTTAACCCTTGCGGAAATTTCATAAAAAGCATTATTGGGGAAGAAGCCATAGCCCACACTGGCGGTAATATCTCCCAGGCCTGAATTGGTTACGGTTTGAGTAGCAGAAGCATTGCCGCCCATACCACCACCAAAAAGGCCACTGTTAAAGTTGCCGAATGCACCGGTTCCAGGAACGACGGTGCCATTACCCGTGATACGTATATAAGGCACGGTGAGTTTGTAGCTCCATGCGCCCTCCAGATAGTTCATGGTCACCGGAATGGTTTCAATTTCAGTATCGACGGTTTGGCCGTACTTGCCAACCGTATAGTCATAACCGGCGGAAATTTTTAAATTGCTTTCGGCATAAGCTGGCAAAGCCGCAATACTTAACAGCACAGCCAGCGTGATGGTGTAAAAAAGAGATGTTGTGCGAAATGCTTGGGAAGTCATTACTTAATTTCTCCTGAGAAAATAGGGGCAGAATTTTATTCAACAAAGCAAGGGAGCGCCATCTGGACGCCCCCTTAATTATACGCGACTCATTGCTAACGCATATTAGGGCGAGATGGGCGTGAAGTCACATTCGGTCGGCTCATTGTGGCCGGACGGGTCATTGTCATGCTGCGGCCACGGCTTTCCATTTGTTGCCCCATGCTG
>QIKU01000096.1 GCA_003232015.1 Gammaproteobacteria bacterium | reverse complement strand
CAAACGGTGAAGGCCGCGCATGCCGCGAACAAGCCCGCCAGCGTCTGTGGTGAGATGGCGGGCGATCCGGCGGCGGCGGTTTTATTAGTGGGTATGGGTATCGACAGTCTTAGCATGAGTGCCTCTAGTCTTAACCGGGTTAAATGGGTAATACGTAACCTTTCAAGTAAACGTGCAGGGCAATACCTTGACGAGGCACTGGATATGGAAGATGCTGTTAGTATCCGTGGATTTCTTAACACCAAACTTGAGAACGCAGGCATGGGTGGATTAGTGAGAGCAGGGCGGTAAACATGGCAACACAACCAGCAACATTTGATGAACAAGAACATCGAGTCACGATCAATGAATTGATTACCGGTTTGCTTGAGGATGGTCGTGTCGATAGTACGCAGGCCGATGACTTTTTAATCCCGGTTCGAGGCGGCGGTCTGGAGATTCATCCGCTGGTGATTATTTCACAACAGGAATGGCCGGATTTAAAAAACCCGAAAAAGAAACTAACCCTCGAAGCATTAACCGAATGGTTAGCCGAACGTTCGAATATACCTTACTTTAGGATCGATCCATTGAAGGTGGATGTTACTTCCGTGACGGGCGTAATGTCATCGGCCTATGCCAGTCGGCATAAAATATTACCCATCAAGGTAAGCGAGCATACGGTTACCATCGCCACGGCTGAACCTTACATGCGCGACTGGGAAAAAGAATTGTCGCATGTGAACAGTCTCAAGATAGAACGGGTGCTCTGTAATCCCAATAATATTAACCGTTTTCTGGCTGAATTTTACAGTGTAAGTCAATCCATTCGTACCGCGACGTCGGAGAACGAAGATGATATCCCTGGGGTAACCAATTTCGAGGCCTTGATCGAGCTGGGTAAATCTGGACGGCTTGATACCAACGATAAGTCGGTTGTTCATATCGTTGACTGGTTATTGCAGTTTGCTTTTGATCAGCGTGCCAGTGATATTCATCTCGAACCCCGTCGTGAGATGAGTAATATACGTTTTCGTATCGATGGTGTGATGCATACGGTCTACGAAATGCCAACTCCGGTCATGTCCGTAGTGATTGCGCGGGTCAAGGTACTGGGTCGTATGGACGTGGTGGAAAAACGTCGTCCACAGGATGGTCGAATCAAAAGTAAAACCCCCAAAGGCGATGAGATCGAATTACGCCTGTCTACCATGCCGACGGCCTTTGGTGAAAAAATGGTAATGCGGATCTTCGATCCGGACGTACTGGTAAAAGATTTTTCCGGTCTGGGCTTCAGTGAAAAAGATTCCGAAGGGTGGAAGGCGATGTTTTCGCAACCGCACGGCATTGTGCTGGTGACCGGGCCGACCGGCTCAGGTAAAACAACGACACTGTATTCAACGCTAAAACTGTTAGCCCAGCCTGAAGTAAATGTGTGTACGGTTGAAGATCCGATCGAAATGGTGATGCCGGAATTTAACCAGATGCAGGTGCAACATAATATCGGTGTTGATTTTGCCTCGGGGATACGAACCTTACTACGGCAGGATCCTGATATTATTATGGTCGGCGAGATTCGCGATAAAGAAACCGCTGATATGGCCACGCAGGCCGCATTAACCGGTCACCTGGTATTATCAACTTTACACACCAACGATGCCTCGGCGGCGGTGCCACGATTGCGCGAGATTGGTATTCCGGCGTATTTAATTAATGCGACGGTAATTGGAATAATGGCGCAACGACTGGTTCGAACCTTATGTTCGTCTTGTAAAGAACCGACCGAGGTTGACCAGGCTTTATGGAAAACCTTAACCCATCCCTGGAAGATGGGCGGACAAGGCAATTTTTGCAAACCCGTGGGTTGTGAAGAATGTCGGCACACTGGATTCCTGGGTAGAATCGGTATCTATGAAATGATGATCTTTGATCAGAAACTGCGTAATGTCATACACGAAGAAATAGATTCGAAGACCTTACGCGATTTTGCAGTGAAGGCGGGAATGACGGTGATGCGCATCTCCGGGGCAAGAAAAGTGGCAATGGGTTTAACCACGATTGAAGAGGTTATAAAAGTCGTTCCGCCTGATGAAGAATTGTAAATGGGTAGGTTATTGCGAGCATGCATCCCATCCCCCTGGCTTATACTTTCGAAATTCTCTTAACGAGATATATGATTAACTAAAGTAAGCCCCGCAGGATGAACCGGCACGTTTATCCCGCAATAACGTATAAACTTTATCGGCTAGCCGAATATTTTAAAACCAGATCTATCAAAACTCCCGGGTCAAAAGGTTGCAAGATGTAATCACGGACGCCTAAAGAGATAGCATGATCAATAATTTCCTGGTTGTAATAATTCACTAGTAATATAATAGGGACTTTATGCCATTCATTGTCTGCATGAAGGGTTTGTATCAAATGAGGCTGGTCATCAACCAGCCAATGGTGATTAATGAAAATTATTTCAGGTGCGGTTTCAGTCTGCACATAATGCATAGCAGGCCGAACATCGGGGATGAAGGTAATATCAAAGCCTTCGCGCCGTAATAGCAGGTTTAACAAACTTACAAGAAACTCATCTTCTTCGAAAATGACTATTTTACGCCGGGTAACGGGCGTTGAACTGGCATCCATGCATGTCCGAATTTCGGGGGCATGCATTCATTTATCCTCAAACAGTTTATGACTGTTGCAGTTGTCGGCAAAAGGCCTTATTAACTTTAGTGATGTAACCGGTCACGGAGCGGGAGCGTGATCCGACTCTCATAATTGTTGCTTTGTTATTCCCCAGGCGATGAGATCCATAACACATTGATTTTTAGATTAAATAAACGCATGATTTGCCTATGGATACCCTGACACACGCTTTGAGTGGAATGCTGGTGGCAAAAGCCAGCTACCGTAAAACCGAACTCCTTCCATATTGGTACCGGAGCTGGATTGGTTTTTTGGTGGCCATGTTCCCTGATCTTGACTTTATTTCGCGTTACTTTGGTATGCAGGCCTACCTGGCTTATCACCGCGGCATCACCCACTCAATTATCATGATGCCGCTCTGGGCCATAATACTGGCCTGGGTGCTGGCAAAAATCCTCAGTCGCTTTACCCGCATTCAAATTAGTTGGCGTGAGTTATTGCCGTTGTGTTTGCTCAGTCTGAGCATACATATTTTTGGCGACGTGATCACCGCGTACGGCACCGAAGTATTTGCACCGTTTAGTAATTATCGATTGTCATTCCCAACGACCTTTATTATTGATCTATATTTTACGGCGATTTTACTTCTGTCTATTATTGTTAGCGTTATTATTCGTAAACATGCGAAAACCATCGCGCTAAGTGGCGTGGGTATTTTGATGGCTTATATTTTGTTACAGGGCTACTGGTTGCGTCAGGCCGTTACTGAAGCCTACCGCTCAGTACCGACACAAAAATTACAGGCCAGAAAAGTGGTGGCCATGCCGCAACCCTTATCGCCTTTTAACTGGAAGATCATTATTGAAACCGATGATCGATTATTTGTGCGTTATATCAACCTCTATCGTACCGAGATAAAAACGGCTAATAAAGATGACAACATGTTTGTGCGAATCAATGCCTTATACACACCCCTGGCCGACAAGAACTGGTTGGTGATAGCCAAAATGGGCTTAGGTGAGAGTAAAGTTTTGGCCAATACGATCTGGAATGCCGATGAGTTTAAGCAGGTTCGTCGTTTTATGGAATATCCGGCGGTTTATCGAGTTGAAACCTTTGATGAGATGCAATGTATCTGGTTTGCCGATCAACGTTTTGTGCTCCGCGATATACGTGCTGCATTCATCTTTGGCGGCTGTCAACATAAACAGTCTAAAGAGATTAAGTATCTTCGCTTGAGTGATGATAAATTTGCACCATTTGACTGAGCAGGGTGACAAGGCCAGGCATAGAAGCATTTTTATTTTTATAAATTATGACTTAATTCGATTAGATTCTCGTAGCACCCAACGGCATCAGGATGTTTTGCTCCACCGACTAACACACAATCGACGCCAACGGCTATTGCGCCACCCAGGTCTCGTCTAATCGAGTCACCAATCATTAAACACCGATCTTTAGGCAGGCCAAGTTCTTTTATTACCCGTTCGAATGGTTTTGGCGAGGGTTTTACCATGCCATGATCCGACGAAAACGACGAGGCGGAAAATAATTTATTGATATCAAGTCCATTAAACAAGTTGATCCATGTCGATTTAGGTGCCCAAATATCGATAACAATCGCCAGCAGATATTTTTTGTTCAGATGGTGAAGCACCTCTCTGTACTCGTCGGGGATATACCCTATCTCATGAAATGAAAAAGTATCTATTATTTTAGTTATTTCATGATTGTCTATTTTGCTATTCAAATATTTTTTAATAGTACTTTTCAACGAAGGAAAATGATGCCGGTAATGTTCATCAGGGTATATTTTATCCAGGTCAGAATACGCCGATCGTATAATGTTATTTATCCTTTTAGCATTAAATTTACCGCCAATAGCGTGATAATGTTTTGAGAAATCTTCTTCATGGCCAAAGTTATCATGCCCAAACATGAATGTTCCGTTCATATCCAGAAGTAATCCTTTTTTACTGGAAAACATTAAAAATATTTTTCCATGACAATATTACCACGCTGATATATTGGATGCTGGCCTTCGGAGACAATCTGAAACCCATCTTTCAGGTAAAGTTTAATCGCGGCCTTTAATTTGGTATTACTGACCAGGAACACTTTCTTTGTACCTGTTTGCACAGCGCGGTTGGCAATTTCATGGAGAATTAATCTACCAACGCCTTTACCTTGTTCTGTTTCAGCTACGGCCATTCTTGCCAGTTCACATACCGAGTCGGTTTCTTTCATCAAGGCGCAAACCCCAAGTACCCGATTATTCTCTGTAACGGAAATAATAGACCCTCCATTACGATAAATTATCGATGGATCCGAAAAAAGCTGTTCATCAATCTCTTCAAGATAAAAATATTTTTCGATCCAGTGCTTATTGAGACGTATAAAGTCAGGGAGATGCGCTTCTTTATTCCAGTGAAATTCCATGACAGCTAATTCTAATATGCTTTATTCAGAGTTATCAGCTAACATCGAATTTGGAGACAAATCGTAATCTAGTTTAGTCAAAAAATTCGACCTCACCAGTTTCCAGTGAGTATTCAGCGCCGATTATACTTAACTTTCCCTGTTGAATTAATTGTTCAAGCATCTCAGATCCATGGCGCAGGTGATTCATCGCCGCGAAGATATTCGCCCTGATTGCGGCTGCCAATAATTTCTCAGGGGTGTTATGTAATTCTGTCTCGAATAAGGGTTCAACTGAGGGGCGAATGCGGTTAACTATGGACAATACATTCAGCGATTTGTCTTGCGATGGACGTTCGAGCTCATCGAGTGTGGCGATGACGGCACCACACAAAGTATGACCAAGCACGACCACCAACGGTGTACCAAAAAGCTCTGTGGCAAACTCAACACTGCCGACCTGAGATGGTGCGACGATATTACCCGCCACTCGAATTACAAATAAATCCCCCAGGCCCTGATCAAACACCAGCTCGGCGGGGACGCGAGAGTCAGAACAGCCTAGAATGATGGCGAAGGGGGCATGACCTTCTATAAACTCAGCTTTTTTAGTTTGTTTAACCAATGTTTCAATACTACGCACACCAGCAACAAAGCGTTGGTTGCCTTCACGTAATTGGGTTATGGCTTGTTCGGCCGTTATCATGGTGACGTTCCTTTATTCAGTGATAATGGAATTACAGGGCTGTACCTTGACAGGTTGATGTTATGGTTAATAAAAAAACTCAAAACGCTTAGCTTCATATGGTCATCTCCATTTAATCATTGTTATCAGTGTCTTTTAGGTCACTGTCTTGCCTAAGCAATTAACCTACGGATTGAAGGAACAAGACTTCTTGTCCACCGGTTTCACTTGACCGGTTATGCAATCAATCTGTTTATAAATGCACGAACAATAATAATCCATAGTACTATAGATGAACCTAAGTAAAAATAAAAACGGTGCATTACTTTATTGTATGTGCAATGAATCACACTATGACCAAGCCTTAATATTAAAAATGAATAGGCAAGCGTTAAATATAAATAATCAACACTGTTGGTAATATACAGGTATATACACGACGCATAAAATAAAACTGGCAACTCAAGAAGATTGGTTAAGTTCTCTGAGGGAAAATTAATTTTTTCGGGTATAATTTTAGTTAATTTCCCAGCGGTTGAAACGTCTTGTGGGTTTATCTTGTTGCGCATCAAGTATGGCAGGCGCAATGAATACATATAAACCCACACACCAATCGTTAAAACCATTAAGCCCAAAAACGGGATTAGTATCGCTTCCTGATCCATTTAATTTATCCTTTTTAAAATGAAAATAGTGTGTATGGTCTTGCAATAACCAATGCTGAAGCAAGTAATGGGGTTTGACTTCCGTCAATCCATTTAATGTAGTATTGCAATAAATTCGCCCGTTTTTCTGCTGCCGTTATTCCAAACCAAAATCAATCACCTTAAATTCTTTAATTTCTTTGTTTTCAAAAACCTTATTCACCATCAAGTAAAATTGATGTTCCGAAGGGCCTTTTTTTAACTGAAGATCAGTGTCTTGTGTGGACGCGAGATTATTATGGTGCACGAATTTGGATTGTTCACCATTAACAATAATTCGAATATTTTTTGTATTAAGCTTTACCGGCGAGTCCGAGTTATTAAGGATTTCATACTTAAACTGGATAAAGGTTTGACCTCCCTCCTTTACCTCAATTTTTGCAACGTATACATTGATGCCTACATTTTTCAGCGGATGATATTTATAGTCGATTGATTGACTACAGCCGGTGACCATCACCAGAGTCAACAATAAAATATATTTATTCATAAGGGTGTCACCGTGGATTAGTTGATTGAGTTAATAGTTCCAGATCTTTCAGTGATGTATTCAATACGTGCAATGTAATGCCTGGCTTCCCATTGTATTTATAAGACATTTTCAAATACAGGTTCATAATGTTCCACGTCAGGGAACGGTTCATAAAAATGATGCAATAAATTACGCCACTCTTGATACTCGCTCGACTCCCTAAACCCGATTGTATGGTGTTCGATGGTTTGCCAATTTACCAGGAGAATATAGCGGCTTTTTATTTCAATGCATTTCTGAAGTTGATGGGAAACATAACCCACCATGCCAGAGATAATTTCCTGTGCTTTACCGAATGCTAGCTCAAATTCAGCTTCCTGGCCTGGTTTCACGTCAAGTATTGCAACTTCTAAAATCATATGCGTTTTTTATGCCTTATACAGGTTATATTTTCGGTACGAACCTATTATTGTAGGGTAACGATGTTGAAACGCTATAGTTTAGCCGATCTGAGCTGCGTGTCGGTAGGCATATTTAATGTTTATATGTTACTTTTCAATCAATCTTGCTTGAGTTATTTGCCAATCCCCATTTTGTTTCCTGAACTTATAAGTAACAACAACCCCTTCGGCGGGGTATGCCATATTGAAACTTACACCAGTACCTGTAGTTATCCAATCATATATTTCAATGTCGGCACTGCTGGAGGCTGTTAACCGGACGGGGTTGTCAAACTTTCTAACCCGCAATAAATCTATGCTATTTAGCTCAGCGGGCAACTTTATTGTCAATGGAGATTTTTTAATATGAAAGTACTGCTGTAAGTCTGGCAGGTCAATTGCAATCTGTATGATGGTGTTTACTTCTTTTTCGATAGTTGCATCATTATTTTCAGCGTATAAATAAGTACTATGTAGAGTAATAAGTGAATACAGAAGAAGTGGAATTATTTTCCTAACAGTAATCATTGGTTCTGGCCTATTAATGGCTTAATGGTTCTAATTTTGCAGTTTGGCATATTCATTATGGTATTGTAAGGTGCGGCCATGATGGATATTAGCCGTTGCTTGTTAGAAATATATTAAATAGTATGGCATTGAGATCTGGCGGTAGTTCTTTTCCCGTTATTTATTAATACCGTTCGAGTTAAGTGGCCGCAGCGAAGCGTAGGGCACGAGTGAACGACTTGCTCGATTTCTTTTCTTTTTATTCATTATCAATAACGTATTTCAATATTTTGACAACTTGTTCAGGTGTCGTGGTCCAGGCCATTGCCACAGCATCCACTTCCTTGAGTGGGTGTATTATATCTTCATTGTGGAGGGTTATGTACGGTTTTCCGAGCGCTGCGCAACTACCCGCATCAAAAGCGGCATTCCACTGTTTATATTTGTCGCCGAAACGCACAACAGCCAAATCGCAATTTTCTATCAACGTTTTAGTTCGTATTGCGTTAACTTTGGCTGATTTGTGGTCACGCCAAAAGTTGTTATCTTCTTCACCAAGTAAATCACCTGCGCTATCGCTGGCTTCATGATTGGTGACGGCAGAAGTGAAAATAACAGGGAGGTTGAGCGCCGCACACCCCTCTTTAATTTGTTGTCTCCAGTCAGTGTGTATTTCACCTGAGAGATATATGTTCCAGTTCATGGTTTTTCCTGTGTTGTATTTATTAATGCTTCATATTGTTAACCAAAAAAATCAAATAAGCAAAGGTGTCTGACTCGAAATGGGCGCAATTCATTCATCCAACGTAGCGGATGGACCCGCACGCCATTTAATTACAAACTTGTTCTTTAGTGTCGAAAACGTGATTTCAGGCCATAATTCTTCCGGTTCATTACCGGGGCGTAAGCGCGACCAATTCGATAGCGTCTGGTAGCCACCATCAACAAACTCTCGATCATGGTTACTGCCGTTGATCAATAGAACCGGCTTTTTGAATTTTTTGACCTGCTCGATCAATTTCTTATTAAAGTTATCGCAACCCGACGCTTGGCATATTGCGGGATCAGAATGCATAATCAAAACAAGGGCATGTCGATTGTTTCTTAATGCATTAGCGAATCCGCTAGACATAAAAGTAAGGTTTGCATTCAGTATCTTATTTATCCTGTCTGTGCCAAGAGGATAATTTCCGGGCAGTTCGGGCAGGGTAAGCATAATAAAATCAACATTATTGACACTCCAGGTAGCGTTCTCAATCATATTTTCCTGGCGGCTCACCCGAATGGGCGCAAAGGTACTATCGGTCCCGGTAATAACATGGTGTGTGGAAGGACTACCCAGGATTATTTCGCGAAAAAGAGCCT
>QIKU01000256.1 GCA_003232015.1 Gammaproteobacteria bacterium | reverse complement strand
GGTTGCCGGTAGGCAATAAGGGCGAGAGTTTCAAGTGAGGCACGTGAATACCGTGCAGGGCGTTCCTGCCAGAGCTTAGCCACCCATTCAGCATGGGCTTCTCTTACCTGAAAGCGGAAACCACTGCCCACTTCTTTTAATTCCAGACCACGGCCTTCATATTCTTCTTTTAACTGATCCAGTACTTCTTTAATTTGTACCTGCTCAATCGCTGTATTATCAGTAAAGATGGCAAATAAATCCTTAATACTCATAGGTTCATCTGCTGCAAATATTAAACCTTCAACAGCGGGTTTTAATTCTTCATTGTTCATCCAACAACCTCTATCAACTTAATTCTGCGTCATTTGCTGCGCTAATGGCTTTTACATGAATCACTGCATAAGCTTCTGTTTGTACCAACTCAATTAACGCCTGTTTAACCAGTTCTAAAATAGCCAGCAATGTTACCACTACGCCGCTCTTGCCTTCTTTTATATCAAATAAATCGCTAAAATCTACATACGCATCACCACGCACACTGTCTAAAACATTCGACATGCGCTCACGCACCGATAACGGCTCTAAATTAATATGATGGTGCTCATAAGCTGCTACACGTTTCATTACATTGTTAAATGCTGCCAGGATATCTTTCATGTCCACTTTAGGTGGCTCTTTAACAACTTTTAAATCTGGAATTTGTACCGTTGGTTTGTAGGTGTCTCTGCCCACACGTGGCAGGTTATCAATGTCTTCTGCGGCTTGTTTAAAACGCTCGTATTCCTGCAAACGCCGAACTAATTCTGCACGAGGGTCGCCTTCTTCCTCTTCTTCTGTTTTTGGTCGTGGTAGTAACATGCGCGATTTAATTTCCGCGAGCATGGCGGCCATCACTAAATATTCACCGGCTAATTCGAGTTGAATTTCTGTCATTACTTCAACATATTCAACATATTGACGGGTGATTTCAGCAATCGGCAAATCAAGAATTTCGAGGTTCTGTTTTTTAATCAGGTATAACAATAAATCCAGGGGCCCTTCAAATGTTTCTGCAAGAAACACTTCCAGTGCATCGGGTGGAATATATAAATCCAGTGGCAGAGTATTAACCGCCGTGCCCTGCACTACAGCAAACGGCATTTCAGATTGTTGCCCGTTAGACTGCACCGCTGCTTCTGTCGGTTCCACGGCAGGTGCAGTGTTGTTACCCACTGCTGTTTCTGCTTTAGAATTTTCTACCGTGCTTGTCATCCGTATCTCTTTTAAATTATTACCGTCTATCGCTTTGCTGAGCGGCGTATTTTTTTAGCTAATTGATGCTTTTTTAATCATTAACTGAGCGCTTTAATGTTTCCGCAACCCATTGGTTAATGCTTTTGTTTGTTGCAGTTGCTCGAGCAGCTATTTCTCGATGTAACCTTGAGGGGATTCTCAAATTGAATTTACCCGAATACTCCTTTGATGGGTTAATGCCTTCTTCTTTACAAAGCTCTAAAAATACTTTTAGCGAATTTTTAAATTCTTTACGGAGGCTTGCTGGGCTTTTTCCGTAAAAATCTGCACTACCATTTATGCCAAGAATTTCACCCCTGAACTGGTCAAGATCTGGGTCATATTCAATTTTAGCTTTATAACCATCTAATTCCATCATATTCATGGTTTCACCTCATATATTTCTAACCACTTACGAATGCTAGCGACAGCTCCTTTGTCTGTATTTGGAGATGGGTGTGGTCTGTGAAAAACTCTAACCTCTCCAAAAAGTACCACTGCAACACGTGAACCCGCTCTTTCTGATACTTTTGCGCCTAAAGATATAAACAAAGATTCTATTGCGCTCCACTGTATATCCGCTAGTTGGACGTTTGTAGATTTTCTCTAATGTTTTTTGATGCTTTCGCTTCACTTTCTTATAGTACCAGATATTAGTACCATTTCAAGTTTTTTACATCTAATGACCAATCTTACCGGCCAAAACCTACCTACCAAAACCTACCTATAAGACAGGTTCATCACCTGACGCACTTCCGTCAGGGTTTCTTTTGCTACTTCGCGCGCTTTTTCATTGCCTTCATTTATAATATTACGAACCAAACTTCGATTCTCTTCATACTCTTTTGCACGTTCGCGTATCGGTGCTAGTTCGGCCAAAACAGCGTCAATCACCGGCGCTTTGCAATCCAGGCAACCAATACTCGCCGAGGTGCATGATTGCTGCACCCATTCTAATGTTTTGTCATCCGAGTATACCTGATGCAGCTTCCAAACCGGGCACTTTTCTGGTGTACCAGGATCGGTTTTTCTGACCCGTGCGGGGTCGGTTGGCATGGTACGGAGCTTTTTTGCAACATCGTCCGGGTTGTCACGCAAAGAAATTGTATTGTTATACGATTTTGACATCTTTTGGCCGTCTAATCCCGGCATTTTCGATGCTTTTGTCAACAAGGCTTCTGGCTCAGGCAAAATAATACGGCTACTGCCTTCTAAAAACCCAAACAACCGCTCTTTATCACCCGCAGTGATATTCTGCTGGCTGCCAAGCAGGGCTTGTGCGGTTGAAAGAGCTTCTTCGTCACCCTTTTCCTGAAATTTCTTACGTAACTCTTTGTAAAGTTTTGCATTTTTCTTGCCCATCTTTTTTATTGCTGCTTCGGCTTTTTCGGCAAAGTCTGCTTCACGCCCGTAAATATGGTTAAAGCGGCGGGCAATTTCGCGGGTAAGTTCCACATGCGCTACCTGATCTTCCCCCACTGGCACATGCCCGGCTTTATAGGCCAAAATATCAGCCGATTGCAGTAGTGGGTAGCCCAGAAAGCCATAATTGGCTAAATCCCGTTCTTTGAGCTTTTCCTGTTGATCTTTATAGCTTGGCACCCGTTCCAGCCAGCTTAAGGGAGTAATCATCGACAATAACAGGTGCAATTCAGCATGTTCGGGCACTTGTGATTGAATAAAGATGGTCGCAGCACCCGGATTAACACCCACCGCCAGCCAGTCAATGACCATATCCCATACACTGTTTTCAAGGTTAGACAAATCATCGTAATGGGTTGTAAGCGCATGCCAGTCAGCTACGAAGAAGTAGCATTGATATTCATGCTGTAATTTCAGCCAGTTTTTTAAAACACCGTGGTAATGCCCTAAATGCAGGGCGCCGGTTGGACGCATGCCTGATAAGACACGATTATTATTCGTTGAGGATGGCACTCAAATCTCCAAATTATATAACTAGTTGATTTTTAATAAAAAAACAGGCTTCCCTGCACTTTTCTAATTGCAGTTTGCGGGTGCAATGGAATAATGAATTATATCGGGTTTAAGCAAGCAGTGACTACTGAAAGATGCAATTCCCAAAAAATAACTATTTGGTTGCCGTCATCTAAAAATCGTCAACGGCACCCTTACCAAGACGCAAAATTTCGCTATTGCCGCTTTGTAAGCCAACCACCGTGGTTGGTTCAGCACCAAAATGGCCGCCATCAATGACTAAATCTACGTCATGCTCCAAACGTTCGCGAATATCCTCTGCATCGGTCATTGGCATTTCTTCATCCGGCAAGATCAAGGTGCTGCTCATCAGTGGCTCGTTCAGCTCCGACAACAAGGCCATCGTGATACGGTTATCCGGTACACGGATACCAATCGTGCGGCGTTTTGGGTGTAATAAACGCCGAGGCACTTCACGCGTTGCTTCTAATATAAAGGTATAAGGCCCCGGTGTATGGGCATTAATAAGCCGATAAGCCTGATTGCCAACCTTCGCATAGGTAGAGATTTCAGACAGATCACGGCACACCAACGTAAAGTTGTGCTTGTCGTCCACCTGACGAATACGCCGAATACGATCCAGCGCCTTTTTATCGCCCAGATGGCAACCAATGGCATAGGCGGAATCTGTCGGGTACACAATCACCGCTCCCTGCCGCACCAGTTCAACCGCCTGATGTATCAGGCGACCTTGCGGATTATCGGGGTGAATTTGAAAAAACTGGCTCATTACCAGGCATCCCAGACAGGGGTTAAATCAGCGGGCAATGCAGGCAAAGTCTGCATATTAATATACGGGATAGCCGGATCATGGAAGTCAGAACCACGCGATGCGAGCAAATTATATTGCCGAGCCAACGCCGCTATCCGTTGTGATTCGTCTTTACTGTGGCTACCCGAAATAACTTCAATTCCCTGCCCGCCAGCTTGCATAAATTCATCAATCATCAGCCGCATTTTAGTGGCCGATAATTTATAACGTGCAGGATGGGCTATCACACTGACCCCGCCCGCATTTTTAATCCATTCCAGTGCCTGCGCCATTTCGGCCCATTCACCCGCAACATAACCCGGTTTGCCCTGCACGATAAAACGCTTAAAAACCTGCTTCATATCTTTTGCATGGCCTTGCGCAATTAAAACCCGGGCAAAATGAGTACGGGTGACGTTTTCACCATTGGCAATGGCCTTTGCTGCCTCATAAATACCGGGAAAGCCGGCTTTATCCAGCCGCCGTCCCATTTCCTGCGCACGCCATAGCCGTGCCTGCCTTATTTTGCCCAGCCCGGCCAGCAAAGCCACGTTCTCCGGCTCAATGTTTAGCCCCAGAATATGCAGCGTTTGCTTACGCCAGATAACTGAAATTTCAACCCCGGCAATCACATTTAAACTCAGCTTATCAGCAGCCTGTTTCGCTTCCGAAATACCCGAGGTAATATCATGATCGGTTAACCCTAAAACGTTCACACCCTGCTGCTGAGCATAGTGCACCAGCTCCGTTGGGCTTAAGCAGCCATCCGATGCGGAAGAATGTGAATGTAAATCATAAGATAACGACATAGCCGGTTATTTTACAGTATTAAGCTGAGGCTGTCTGATAAGTCTGTGTCAGATATCATAGCGCACAACCTTACATACCTTATGTCTTCAAAAAATAATTCATGCTACTATTCAGATAGATTAAACCTAATGCTCAAATCATTGTCTTTTACAAAGCACCCATAGTTACAATGCAAGCCAGTATCAGCATGGCTGAGTCAGTCATGGGTGAGTTTTTCATTAACTGGCGTTGTTAACAGGAGAAAAAACTAAATGCTATACGTTGTCATCGCAGAAGATAAGCCCGACAGCCTGAAAAAAAGGTTAGCTGCGCGCCCGGAGCATGTCGCACGCCTGGAAAAATTAAAAGAACAGGGCAAGCTTGTTCTGGCTGGCCCGCACCCAGCCATTGACAGCGAAGATCCCGGCCCTGCCGGTTTTAGTGGTTCACTGATTGTCGCTGAGTTTGATTGTTTCGAAACAGCTCAGTCATGGGCGAATGCCGACCCTTATATTAAGGCCGGTGTTTACGAGCACGTCACAGTAAAGCCCTTTAAAAAGGTACTGCCATAAGTTATTCTAGGGAATAAGTTATTTTAGAGCCTGCATGCAGGCTAAACAACTCTATCACTTAAGGACAAAATCATGTCACACCACGCTTCAACAATCAAAACGAGTATATTTTTAACACCCATACTCACGCTGGCGCTCAGTACAGCAGTCATGTTCACCAGCTTTAACGCCTATGCAGCTAAAGCAGTTGCAACCGTTAATGGCAAAGCCATTTCTCAAAAAACATTTGAAGCCTATGTCGAGCATAAACAAAAGCAAAACCCTAAATTCGATGCTAAAAAAAGCCGTGAACTACTTATACAGGAATTAGTGAACCGGGAATTAATGTACCAGGATGCGCTTAAAAGGAAGTTAGATAAAGATAAGGATGTTATATTTCAACTTAAACAACATCGCATTGACTTGCTTATTAAACATGCCATTCGTCAAACCATGCAGGCAACCCCGGTTACTGACACAGAACTAAAACTCGAATATGACCGTCGGGTAAAGTCAGCTAATGTAAAAGAATTTAAAGCACGTCATATTTTATTAAAAAGTAAAGACAAGGCCATTTCAGTTATTAAAGAGCTGGATAACGGCAAAAACTTTATCAAACTGGCCAAAGCCTATTCAACCGGGCCAACAGCTAAGAACGGCGGTGATCTTGGCTGGTTTAATGCACGTCAAATGGTCCCGGAATTTTCTAAAGCCGTTGCAAGCATGGAAAAAGGAAAATACACAGAAACTCCGGTACAAACAAAATTTGGCTGGCATGTTATTAAACTAGAAGACATCCGACAAATGGATCCACCTAAGTTTAGCGAAATAAAAAATCAGGTGCGCATTATTATGCAAAATAAAAAATTGCAGGAATACATTGGCAAGTTACGTGAAAAATCTGATATTAAAATTAATAAATAGGCTATATTCGTTCCCGGCTTAATCGGGCATATAAAAAAGCCATTGCCCCGCCAATTTAAATTAGTGGGGCAATGGCTTTTTTAATCTATACAGATATTGTCTTAAAAATAGTCTGTGTTAAAAACCGTTACGATCATCCCAGATACTTTTAACTCGCCGATCTTTAGCTGAACGCCGTGGTGTTTTGGTGGGTTCAAATCGCATCATATCACGGCGATCTTCTTTCTTTCGCCGTTGTTTAACTCGCCGTTCCGGCCCTTTATATTCTGGATCCATTGGCACCACTCCTGCCCTAGTAACTTACATTGTATAACTCAAATTATAGCCCACTGTGTTCAACATCACACTTTTAAAATATCTCTTTGTAATTCAATAATATATAGGCTATAAAAATGCTTTTAATTGCTCTTCAGAGAGGATTTTAACCCCCAGTTGCTGCGCCTTATCGACTTTTGAACCGGGGTTTTCACCAGCCACAACATAGTCGGTTTTTTTCGAAACACTGCCGGTCACTTTTGCACCTAAGGCTTGCAAAGCCTGTTTTGCCTCGTCTCGCGACATATCAGAAAGTGTACCGGTGATAACAAAAGTCTTACCGGCTAATGTTTGTGCCTTTTTCGACACGGGTGATGTTTTCGGCCAGTGAATACCCGCGTCTAATAATGCATCAATCACTTCTCGGTTATGCTTTTGCTTAAAAAAAGTCATTACATTATTTGCAACTACCGGGCCCACATCACGTATACTTAGCAGTTCATCAACACTGGCCAACTCCAGCTCTTCAAGCGACTGAAAATTTTCTGCCAGCGTCTTTGCCGTTGTTTCACCGACATCATGAATGCCCAAAGCAAAAATAAAACGCGCAAAGCTTGTTTGTTTAGACTGAGATAAAGCGTTTAATAACTTCGCAGCCGATTTATCGCCCATGCGTTCCAACCCGGCAAGTTGCTCATGTGTTAATGAATAAAGATCGGCACTGGTTTTAACTAAACCTTCATCGACCAATAGCTCAATGAGTTTGTCACCCAAACCATCAATGTTCATCGCTTTGCGAGAAGCAAAATGAATAATTGCCTGTTTACCCTGCGCTTCGCAAAATAGACCACCACTGCAACTGGTCACCACTTCATTTTCATTACGCACAGCAAGCGAACCACAAACGGGACAGTGCGTTGGCATTTTAAACTTACGGGGCTTACCTTCACGTTTACTCAGGACTACATTCACTATTTGAGGGATCACATCACCCGCGCGCCGAATCACTACCGTATCGCCAACACGAATATCAAGCCGTTCAATTTCATCCTGATTGTGTAGCGTCGCATTACTCACCGTTACCCCGCCCACAAATACCGGCTCCAGTCTTGCCACTGGGGTTAACGCGCCGGTACGCCCTACTTGAATATCAATTCCGAGTACTTTGGTCATTTCTTCATGCGCCGGAAACTTTCGGGCAATCGCCCAGCGTGGCGCACGTGCAACGAACCCGAGAATTTTCTGATATGCTAAACTGTCAACTTTATAAACAATGCCGTCAATTTCATAGTCAAGTGATTCGCGTTTATTAAATAAAGCTTCGTAATATTTGTCGGCGCCCTTAACACCACTGACAACTTTGCTCTCAGAATTAAGCCGCATTCCCCATGATTTTAACCGCGCCATAATGCCACTGTGCGTATCGGGCAAAACCACATCCTCTGAAATAATCCCAATCCCGTAACAAAAGAAAGATAAAGGTCGTGTTGCGGTTATACGTGAATCAAGTTGACGCAACGAACCGGCAGCGGCGTTACGCGGATTAGCAAAAACCTTTTCATTATTTTTTTTCTGGATCTGGTTCAGTTTATCAAACCCCTGCTTATCCATAATCACTTCACCACGCACTTCCAGTCGTGCAGGAACACCATCACCAAGTAACTTTAATGGAATAGTTTCAATAGTTCGGATATTTTGCGTCACATCTTCACCAGTTGAACCATCACCACGCGTTGCACCACGAACTAAAATTCCATTTTCATATAGCAAGCTAATTGCAAGACCATCAAGTTTGGGTTCAGCCGCATATTTAATATCATCGTCATTATAAGCGTCTGCTTTAATTAACAAATCAACAACTCGCTGATTAAATTCAGAAAATTCTTTATCTGAAAATGCATTTGCTAAAGACAGCATCGGCATTTCATGTTTAACACTGCTAAATTCTGCTAGCGGAGTAGCACCCACGCGTTGCGTTGGGGAGTCTGGCGTAACCAGTTCAGGGTGCAGTGCTTCTATTTCCTGTAATTCACGCAACAATTTATCGTAAGCACTGTCTGAAATTTCAGGATTATCCAGTATGTAATATTGGTAGTTGTGATGATTTAACTCATCTTTTAACTTATTAACTTTAGCTAGTAACGCTGACATAAAAGCTCTTGCCTACCTGATACGAGATGGGAATACTGTGGGTTTAAATCTTAAACTAATGGTTCTTTAATGAAGCCATTTTTAATTTAAAACGGTAGTTTTCTACTTTTTCTTTTAAATGGCTGATTGTTTGTGCTGTTAGTACGCTGCGGGTTTCGTCACAAATGGTTGCCTTTAAATGCAGGCTTAACTTTTCAGATACATCCATTAAAATAACAAAGGCTTCACGACCATCAACGGGCCCGGGTAGTTGCATAAATAAAGACAATCCTTCTGTAGAAAAACCTGCCATTGCAGCCATATCAAAATAGCCCGGTTCAAACAAATTCACCAGGCTACAAACCGGTGTTATCTGCACCTTATCGTCAACTAAAGCATAACGATGAAAGATATTGAACTCACCCAGTTGCAAGCCCGCTAATTTACACGCGACAATAATATCGTCACCGCTAAAAAAATGCCCAGGTTTAGGGATAATGGCTAAGGTAATCAGCAACTCATCCCCTTTTGCTACTGACACCGTTTGGGACTGTCCATGCTCAATCGATACACCCTGCGTTGAGGGTTCATTTTTGGATTCAAACTGACTGTTTTTCTGCAATTCAGTACGTGCATTATTTGCAACCAGACTGCCCATGTTCGCTAATTGTTCTTTGCTGAGTTCGT
>QIKU01000222.1 GCA_003232015.1 Gammaproteobacteria bacterium | reverse complement strand
GGCTTTATGCCTAAGGATGGGTACAGGTTCATCACACTCCCTGATAAACGGCTAGCTAAACAGTTTATCGAGAGAGATACAAGGATGGGTGGAGCGGTAGCGTAACCCATCGATGGGTTCCATCCATCCTGCATATTATTCAGGGCTTATTGTCCCGCTATAAAAAATCAATGTAGGATGGGTGAAGCGGTAGCGTAACCCATCTGATGGGTTCCACCCATCCTGCATATTATTCAGGGCTTATTATCTCGGTATAAAAAATAAACGGGCAGAAGCCCGATTTTAAAAAACATCATAAGTGCCCGTACAAAAACAAACGGGCACTAAAAACCTAACGTGTACCGAAAACAACTATCGTTTTACCTTTAACATAAATCAATTCCTGTTCTTCCATGGTTTTTAAAACGCGGCCAACCATTTCACGCGAGCAACCCACAATGCGACCAATTTCCTGGCGGGTAATTCGAATTTGCATTCCATCGGGGTGGGTCATGGCGTCCGGTTGTTTGCATAAATCCAGTAAGGTACGTGAAACACGCCCGGTCACATCCATAAAGGCAAGGTCGTTCACTTTGCGGCTGGTATGACGGAGCCGAGCAGCCATTTGCGCTGTCATTGCAAATAATATTTCGGGGTATTCCTGATAGAGTTGGCGGAACTTTGTAAAACTGATTTCAGCCACTTCGCAAGCAGTGCGACTACGCACCCAGGCGCTACGATCCGGTTCTTCACCGAACAAAGCCATTTCACCAAAGAAATCACCTTTATTCAGGTAAGCTAAAACAATTTCACGGCCATCTTCATCTTCAATTAAGACCGAAACGGAACCCTCTACGATATAATACAAGACATCCGATTTATCACCGGCGTAAATAATCACATTCTTCGCCGGGTAGTGCCGACGATGACTCTGTTCCAGTAACTTATCCATCGAAGGCAATTCTGCCTTATAGTTAACAATTTGTGTCATGCTATTCCCTGTGCTCAACATAGGCTATTTAATCTCTGCTTGTTATAATACTCATTGATTGTAAGCAAGCATAGTCTATTTTAGCTCAATAAACTGCGAATGCCGTCACTACCAGCCCTATTTGAGGCAATATTGACGGCTTTTACGCAATTGGCAGGCTAAACTATTAAAAAGTATAGGGTTCTATTTAAATGAAGACAAGAATTAAGTGGGTTGAGGGTGTCACTTTTATGGGTGAAACCGACAGTGGTCACGCTGTCATCATGGATGGGCCACCAGACCACGGCGGCCGCAATCTTGGCCCCCGCCCAATGGAAATGCTGTTGCTGGGGCTGGGTGGCTGCACTACCTTTGACGTGTTGATGATCCTTAAAAAATCACGTCAGGCGGTGGAGGATTGCGTGGTTGAAATAATCACAGAACGCGCCAATAATGAACCTAAAGTTTTTACTAAAATTCATGTTCACTTTATTGTGACGGGTAAAAACTTAAAAGAAAAACAGGTTGAACGTGCAGTGAGTTTGTCGGCAGAAAAATATTGTTCGGCATCGATTATGTTAGGGAAGATGGCGGAGATAACGCATGACTTTGAGATTGTAGAAACAAAATAACCAATACATCATTCCCGCGACCTAAATTATCAATCCATATAAAGGTTATTACAAAATGAATCACCCACCCTCTACTGCCGGCCTGCGCCACGTTGCCCTCTACGTTGAAAACTTTGCTGCCTGTGAAAATTTTTATGTTGAACTACTCGGTATGCATGTTGAATGGCGCCCCGATCCAGATAACGTATATTTATCTTCAGGCAATGATAACCTTGCCTTGCATCGTGCCGAAGTTAAATACAAAGACAAAAAAATGGACGGCCCACAACGGCTGGATCATATTGGCTATATATTAAAACAACCCGACGATGTGGATGCCTGGTTTGAATTTTTAAATGGTCATAATATAAAAATGCACTCACAGCCTAAAACACACCGCGATGGCGCACGTAGTTTTTATTGCGCTGACCCCGATGGCAATGTGGTACAAATGATTTTTCACCCGCCTATTTCAAATACTTAAATATGCCCTCAGACAAAATTGATCTTCAGTTTGACCAGCAGCATATCTGGCACCCCTATACTTCGTTGCCTGCAAGCTTCGCCCCCTACCCTGTTGCATCCGCACAAGGGGTAAAAATAAAACTTGAAGGTGGCTGTGAACTAATTGATGGTATGGCCTCCTGGTGGTGTGCCATTCATGGTTACAACCACCCTGTTCTTAATCAGGCGATAAAAGATCAAACCGATAAAATGGCGCATGTAATGTTTGGCGGCTTAACCCACCAACCCGCTGTTACACTGGCTAAAAAACTAATTGCGATAACACCTGAGCCTTTACAAAATATTTTCTTTGCCGACTCAGGCTCGGTTGCAATAGAGGTTGCCATTAAACTCGCTTTACAATACTGGCAGGCAAAAGGTAAAGTCGACAAGAATAAACTACTAACTATAAAACACGGTTACCACGGTGATACCTTTGGTGCGATGGCTGTTTGCGACCCCATTAATGGGATGCACTCTCTTTTTAAGAATACCCTGACACAACATTATTTTGTTAACGCGCCGTTTTGTGGTGACCAATACCATGAGCAAGATATTTTAGAACTCGAGCAACAGCTCAAACAAAATGGCAATATTGCAGCACTTATTTTAGAGCCTCTGGTTCAAGGTGCGGGTGGCATGCGTATTTATCACCCTGAATATTTAGTGCAGGCTCGAAAGCTCTGCGACCAACACAATGTTTTACTTATCGCCGATGAAATTGCAACCGGCTTTGGCCGAACAGGAACGCTGTTTGCCTGCGAACAAGCGAACCTTAGCCCAGACATTATGTGTGTGGGCAAGGCATTAACCGGCGGCACACTCAGCCTTGCAGCAACGCTAATGACAGAAGAAATTAGCCAGACAATTTCGAACAGTGAACCCGGTATCTTTATGCATGGCCCCACCTTTATGGCAAACCCACTAGCCTGTGCTGTTGCCAATGCCAGTGTTGATCTGTTGTTAAATTCAGACTGGCAAGCGAATGTTTTGCGTATTGAGGCTTTATTAAAAGAACAACTTGGCGAATGCATTGAACTCAAGCAGGTTAAGGATGTAAGAGTAAAAGGGGCGATTGGTGTGATTGAAATGCATCAGCCCATTGACCAGGCATGGATGACGCAGGAATTTGTAAAGCGTGGTATTTGGGTTCGGCCATTTAGTAATCTGGTTTATATTATGCCGGCTTATGTTATGGGGGATGTGGATTTAATTAAAGTGACGACTGCGGTAAAAAATATAGTGTCTAAATCTGAATAGAAAAATTATTTACCACAACGGAGAAGCGACCCTACTAAGTGATTAAAAACTAAAATCCAAATAGCTCGGCCAACTTTTCACCCGGCTCATCAGCTACCATAAAAGCTTCTCCCACTAAAAATGCATTAATATTGTTGTCTCGCATTAATACAACGTCCTCAGGTTTGTGGATACCGCTTTCCGTCACAACTATTTTATCTTTTGGAATAGTCTTTAATAAATCGAGTGTGGTATTTAAACTTGTTTCGAATGTACGTAGGTTACGATTATTGATACCAATTAAAGATAAGTCTAGTTTTAAAGCTCGTTTTAATTCATCTGCATCATGCACTTCGACTAATACATCTAAAGTGAGTGCCATGGCTAAAGTGGCTAATGACTCAAGTTGCCTGTCGTTTAGACAGGAAACGATTAATAAAATACAATCGGCTCCCATCGCTCGAGCTTCATAAACCTGATAGGGGTCAATAATAAATTCTTTACGTAACACGGGCAAAGTACAGGCTGCACGTGCTTGTTTTAGATACTCGTCACTGCCCTGAAAGAAATCCACATCGGTTAAAACCGACAGGCAGCAAGCCCCGCCTTTTTCATAAGAGGCCGCAATATCTGCCGGAATAAAATTTTCACGCATTATTCCTTTGCTCGGTGATGCTTTTTTAATTTCTGAAATAACCGCTGCTTTGCCTGAATCAATTTTAGTTTTTATTGCGTTGACAAAACCTCGTACTGGGGATGCCTGCTGCACGGCTTGTTTAACCTGTTCTAAAGAAACAAGCGCTAAATGCTCAGCAACTTCTTCTTCTTTACGCCGGATGATTTTTTTTAAAATGTCGGGAGTATTTTTCATAATTATTTAAATGACTGAGATAATTTAATAAGTGACTGCATTTTTTGTTTTGCGGCGCCCGAGGTAATCACTTCATCCGCTTTTTTCATACCGCCTTCTAATGAATCGACCAGATCCGCTGCATAAATAGCTGCACCTGAATTCAACACGACGATATCCCGTGCCGCACCAGGTACATTGTCTAAAATATTATTTATAATTTCCAGTGAGCCTGCTGCGCTATCAACCGCGAGGTTACTTATATCGGTCGACTCAAAGCCAAATTGTTCAGGTGTGATACTGTACGTTGTTACTTTGCCATTTTTTAATTCAGCAACCCGTGTTGTTGCGCCAATGCTTATTTCGTCCATGCCGTCTTTTGAATGCACAACCAGTACATGGTTGCTGCCCAATTTATTTAATACTTCAGCAAGCGGCTCTATCAGCTCGTCAGAAAAAACACCAAGCAACTGGTTTGGTGCGCCCGCTGGGTTGGTTAAAGGGCCGAGTACATTAAAAATAGTTCGCACTGCCATTTCCTTGCGCGGGCCAATCGCATGTTTCATTGCGCTGTGATGCAAAGGGGCAAACATAAAACCCACGCCAACTTGTTCAATGCACTGTGCTACCTGTTCCGGTGTTAAATTTAAATTAACACCGGCTGCTTCTAACAAATCAGCACTGCCGGACTTGCTCGATACAGAACGGTTACCATGCTTGGCAACGGTGCCACCGGCGGCGGCCACCACAAACGTACAGGCGGTTGAAATATTAAAGGTGTTGGAACCATCACCGCCGGTGCCTACAATATCGACAATATGATCACCGCTTACTTTTACGCCCGAGGCCAGTTCACGCATGACGGTTGCGGCGGCGGCAATCTCGTCGACTGTTTCACCTTTCATGCGCAGGCCAATTAAAAAGCCACCTATTTGTGCGGGAGTGGCTTCGCCGGTCATGATAATACGCATGACCTGATTCATTTCATCGGCGCTTAGATTTTTGTTTTCCAGGACGCGCTGGATGGCTTGTTGTATGTTCATATTTTTGTACCTGTTATATGCGAACAAGATTATTATATCTCAGCAACTCCTTTTGCCGTCATACCTGCACAGGCGGGTATGACGGCAAAAGGAATAATCTTATTTATTCTCTAAAAAATTCTTTAACATATCATGTCCATGTTCTGTCAGTATCGATTCGGGATGAAATTGCATTCCCTGAATTGGGTATTCTTTATGTTGTATACCCATGATTTCATCGATACTGCCATCGGTATTTTCTGTCCATGCAGTCACTTCTAAACATTCTGGTAAACTTGACTGCTCAATCACTAAGGAATGATAACGGGTTGCTTCAAATGGGTTATTCAAGCCGTTAAATACACCTTTATCCGCATGGTAAATCATGGATGTTTTGCCATGCATGATTTGTTTGGCATGAATAATTTTGCCACCAAATGCCTGACCAATACTTTGATGCCCTAAACAAACACCCAGGATCGGTTTTTTACCAGTAAAGTGTTTTATCGCCTCTACCGAAATACCCGCTTCATTAGGTGTGCAGGGCCCTGGTGAAATAACCAGTTGTTGCGGATTTAGCTTTTCAATTTCTTTAATTGAAATTTGATCATTGCGCACAACTTTTACATCGGCACCCAGTTCACCAAAATATTGCACCAGGTTATAGGTGAACGAGTCATAGTTATCTATCATTAATAACATTACTTATGCGCTCCACCTTGTTTCAGTGAACCATGCCTATTGATGTGACCATTTAGGCCAGCCGCCGCCTGTTCAACTGCTTTAAATACGGCACGGCCTTTGTTCATGGTTTCATCCCATTCACTTTGTGGTACAGAATCATAAACCACACCGGCACCGGCCTGAATATGTAATACCTTATCTTTTATTACCGCGGTGCGAATAGCAATGGCGGTGTCCATATTACCATTCCAGGATAAATATCCCACTGCCCCACCGTATACGCCGCGTTTCACCGGCTCTAACTCGTCAATAATTTCCATTGCACGAATTTTAGGTGCGCCGGATAAAGTCCCTGCCGGGAAGGTGGCACGCAAGGTGTCCATTGCCGACATATTGGGTTTTATTTTACCCGCTACATTCGACACAATATGCATAACATGTGAATAACGCTCAATCACCATTTTATCGGTTACTTCCACTGTGCCGGTTTGCGCAATGCGGCCAATGTCATTGCGGCCTAAATCAATTAACATTAAATGTTCGGCAATTTCTTTTGGGTCAGCCAGTAAATCTCTTTCTAATTGCATATCCTGTTCAGTGGTTTGTCCCCGTGGACGGGTGCCGGCAATCGGCCGTACCGTGACCATATCATCTTCAACCTGTACTAAGATTTCTGGCGATGAGCCAACAATATGGAAATCACCTAGATCTAAATAATACATATAAGGTGACGGGTTTAAGCTGCGCAATGAACGGTACAAGTCCAGCGGCGGAGCAGAGTAAGGGATAGACATGCGCTGTGATAACACCACCTGCATCACATCGCCTTCGACAATATAGTCTTTTGCTTTAAGCACCGCCTGTTTAAATTTTTCTTCAGTAAAGCCTGATTTAAAATCAGACTCTTTAACGATAGAAGGTTTTGCTAACGGGATGCGCGGCACACTGTTTTGCAACTGTGAAATAAGTTCTTCCAGTCTTGCGCAGCCTTCTTTATAAGCATTGTTATTTTCAGGGTTGGCATAGTGGATTAAAAACAACTTGCCGGACAGATTATCGAATACCAGTACTTCATCCGATACCATTAATAAAATGTCAGGCACATTCAGCGGGTCATCATTTGGGCAGTCGCCTAAGCGTGGTTCAATATAGCGAATGGTATCGTAGCCAAAATAACCCACCAGGCCACCGGTAAATCTTGGCAGGTCTGGCAGCTCAGCTACTTTAAATTTTTTGTGGAAATCTTCTATCCATTGAAGTGGATCGTCTTGCTCAATCGTCTCAATACAGTTGCTATCTTCATAAATGCTAATTTTTTTACCAAAGATTCGGATCTGCTGACGACAGGGCAAACCAATAATGGAGTAACGACCAAATTTTTCACCACCCTGAACAGATTCAAATAAATAGGAATACGGGCCATTGGCCAGTTTAAGGTAAGTACTTAAAGGCGTGTCTAAATCGGCAAGTACCTGACGCACAAGAGGTATACGGTTGAAACCCTGCTGCGCAAGGTCAGTAAAAATGGATTCTGTTATTTGTTGGTGTTCCATCATGTTGAAATCCCGAATGAAAATAGTTACACATAAAAAAATTTGCTTTGGCTACTGGCCTCGCCAACATTCATTGTTGTGTAAATAGTTTTTCATTTTCTTCAACTTTATTTTGCTGGTTTTAATTCGCTTCAAGTAAACCTTGTAGTTCAACCATGCTATCCATCACCGCATCGGGCTTCGATTCACGAATATCCACGCCATGGTTATAGCCATACGACATACATACTATCTGAAAGCCTGCTGCGCGGGAAGCCTTAACATCACTCACCGAGTCACCTAGCATCATGGCATTTTCCGGTTTCACTTTAAAAAACTCGGCACCATGCAATAAAGGCATGGGATCGGGTTTTTTCTTTGCCAATGTGTCGCCGCTGATGACAATTTCAAATTTGTCAAAAATACCTAAATCTTTCAGTAATGGCTCGGTAAATTCAGCAGCTTTGTTCGTCACACAGCCAAGCTTAATAGCCGATGTTTCTAAATATGCCAAACCTTCGGCAACCCCGGGATACAGCGAGCTGCGCTTACTGGTGTTTTCGGCATACAGCGCCATAAAAACAGGATAGGCTTTTTCGAATAAAGCCTCGTCCGGTTCGCCGTCAAGCTGACCAATTAACGCACGGCGAGTTAAACGTTCAACGCCATTACCCACCCATTCACGCACTTTGGCTTCACCATGCACCGGCATGTCGAGTTGCTTCATCATTTCGTCTACGCAGAAAGCAAGGTCGGGAACACTGTCGACCAGGGTGCCATCGACATCGATAAGAAGCATTTCGGGGGTTTTTATCATAATTTACTTCTAAAATCTAAAAACAATTAACCACGAAGGGCACAAAAAAAAGAGTAAATCTTTTACTTCGTATTCTTTGTGCCCTTCGTGGTTAATAAATTTCTAATTATGCCTTAGCCAATTCATCACGCATTTGTTTAATCACGGTGTCATAAACATTGGCATCTTTGTCGTTCTTCGCATTGAAGATGGCTGAACCAGCGACGAACATGTCTGCACCTGCTTCAGCAATTTCTCGAATATTATCCACTTTAACGCCACCATCAATTTCCAGGCGAATATCAAAGCCACTGTCATCAATGATTTTGCGCGCCTCTCGAAGCTTGTTTAACGTTTCAGGAATAAAGCTCTGGCCACCAAAACCGGGGTTCACCGACATCAATAAAATTACATCGACTTTATCCAGAACATGTTTTAAATAATCAAGTGACGTAGCCGGGTTAAATACCAGGCCAGACTTACAACCTAATTCGCGGATCATCTGTAATGTACGATCGATATGTTCTGAGGCTTCCGGGTGGAAAGTAATATAGCTTGCGCCAGCCGCAGCGAAATCAGGAATAATACGATCCACTGGTTTTACCATTAAGTGCACGTCAATTTCTGCTGTTACACCATGCTTGCGTAACGCATCGCAAACCAATGGGCCGATGGTTAAATTGGGCACGTAGTGGTTGTCCATTACATCGAAATGCACAATATCGGCACCGGATTTAAGAACATTATCAACTTCAGGGCCCAGAATCGCAAAGTCTGCTGATAAAATAGATGGGGCAATTTTAAAGTCTGCCATAGTAGTCGCCTCTAAATAGTTAAGCTGTTACAGCCATAGTGTTTAACCAGAATACCCCATAACCCTAAAAATTAAACGGTTTTTAGCAGGACTCTGGCCACGAAAAAATTGGAAGCGACACTTTACCTGATTGTGCCAACTATTTCAGCCTTTCAGCGGACTCATTTGCATGAACAATTGCACCACAGAAAAGACATATATATAGTATAAAAATGATTAGTCACTCCAATGGTGAGCCAAATGTATAAATCAAAAACTCATAAATATATGATTTTATTGTTAAATTCTGTTTTTTTGCTGGTTTTTAGCCATTCCCTACTGGCTTCTGATTTAGCCAAAGAGAAGCGCTGGGCCGACCAGATAGTCGACAGCATTATGACCGGCG